>JAOZMR010000226.1 GCA_029934215.1 Pontiellaceae bacterium
GGGGTCTGTGACCCCAGCCCTGTGAGCAGGGCTTGATTTAGAGTAGAGAGTGGATCTTTAAACCCGTTTGCAAATCAAATCTCTGCTCCAAATCATCTCATTCGTTTCTCTTTCCATAATTTTGTAAATGTTTTTTCTCCTTTGTGTTCCCTGCGTTTTTTTGTGGCTAATAACCTCTCCGCCTCAAGCATTTTCACCTTCTTTCTCTTGCCGTTGTGTTCTTTGAGTCTTTGTGGTCAATCCTTTCCCGTTCGCGGTTCAGTCAGGTCTTGTTTTGGTGTCCCCTTTTTTTTGTTCAAAAAATATTGAACAAACTGAACCGTGCTGATAATCTCCCCCTCTTTTGAATCAGTGAACGAGATCCCACAGCCTAAAACAGCAAAGAAAGTTTCTGCATAAGCAGACCGACCGAGAGCGGTAGCGTTTCCACCCTCTCCCATTCGCGTTTATTTGCGTTCGTTAGCGGTCAACTCTCTTGCGGCAGGATTGAGTTGAGTCGCGGGGAAAATACGTAGATTTGTACACTGGTGCCTTTTCCCTTTTCATTTTCCAAAAAATGAATACGGGTAGTATCTTCTACGTTTTGTCGGATGAAACGGACGCTTAACAGGCATAAAAGAACCCGTGATTCTGTGCGTTTGAGGAATAGGAGTATTTGAAATGAACGAGAATGTATATACTGATTTTTTAGTAAGTAAAGGTTCCTTTATGGGTGGGGCTGGAAGTGTTTTGAATCTTTCTGAAGCCTGTTTTCTTTGCAATTCATCGGCATCTTTAAAAGAGGCGAATGAACGAGCGATCCGTTCAGATTGGGAGCAGACGGGGAATGATATTGCGAGTGCGATGGGGCAAGTCCCAATTGGCAGATAAGGAAATATGATGGAACCGAACCCTGACAACTCTTTGACGGATGTGCGGCACGCACCGAGTCTTTCCGACGATCTTCCTGATGCGCAAATGCAGGAAATTATATCTGTGTTGCCCGAGGAAAAGCAGGAGGTTCTTATTCGCCATATGCAGGCGTTGATCGTGGCAAAGAGTAACAGCAAAGAAAGTTTCTGCATAAGCGGATCGACCGAGAGCGGTAGCGTTGCGCGTATGTTGAATTTTCTCCCTCTTTTATTCGCGTTTCACGCTCTCTACATTAAATCAGTCCATTCGTTTAAGGTTCCAAATATTGGAACGATACGCATTGCATGTGCAAACGAGGCTAGAAGCACTCGTCTACGTTTTTTCATATTCACCTCTCCCATTCGCATTTATTTGCGTTCATTAGCGGTTAACTATCTTGCGGCAGGATTGAATGAAGTTGCTGGGAAAATACATAAATTTGTACACGGATACCTTTTTAAAGAGGCGGTTTGTATAAGGGCTTGTCGTTAGATTTGGTGCAAGATATAGACAGAGTGTTAGTGGAGGGAAGTTATGCAAGCCGTAAGAGAGATGATAAAGACCAAAAGCAGAGACTGTTCTATTCGACTTCCAGAATGGGCGGTCGGGCAAGAACTTGAGGTGATTATCCTTCCTTCGAATAGGGTGGGTGGTGTGAGTTTGGAGAGAGACGGTGAGTCTTTAATTGAGCGTTTACTAACTCATCCTTTAAAGATTAAAGGGTTTTCTCCTATGACTCGGAAGTCGGCTCATGAACGCTGATGCGGTTTTTATCGACAGCAATATATGGCTGTACGCATTGGTCGAAAGCGACGACCCAATGCATAAAATCGCCAAGGAAATGATCCAGAGGGTTGAGATGACGGTTGTTAGCTCTCAGGTTATTTCAGAGGTGTGTGTGAATCTTCTAAGAACAGCGAGGCAAACTGAGAAATTCGTTCAAGAATTGATCTTTAGTTTCTACTCAAAATACGAAGTGGTTTCATTAGATGAAGCCCTATTGCTGAAAGCCAGTGAGCTTCGCGGTAAATACAGTTTGTCGTATTGGGATTCCATGATCGTTGCCGCCGCATTAGACGCATCCTGTTCTGTGCTTTATTCAGAAGATATGCAGAGCGGGCAGATGATTGAACAACGCATGCGGATTGTTAATCCGTTGATGCTAGGGAGCTGAGGTGTTCCGAAGGGAAATTTTAACCACTGATTGATGCTAATTCACACTAATGTTGAAAATAAAGATAAACAGTGCGCTGAGTTTTTGACGGGATAACAGGATTGAGAGGATTTGGATATTTAGAAAAAAACGAAGCGGTTGATAACCGCCGCCCTGTAAGTAGGGCATGATTTAGAGTAGAGAGTGGATTTTTAACCCCGTTTGCAGATCAACCCTCTACTCCAAATCGTTCCCGTTTTTTTTCTCATGATTTTGTAAAACGACCCCTCTCCCTTGGACAGCCCTCTCCCCTTCGTGTTCTTTGAGTCTTTGTGGTCAATCCTTTCCCATTCGCGTTCATGAACCGTTCATTCACAGCGTTTGGAGCGAACTGGAGGAATGTCAGATTTCAAGGACCCTTTTGGGAATGTAGGTATTCAGAACTAAACGCGGAGTTCGTTTTTTAAGAAAAACTGATGTGTTACGAAAAATCAAGCAAGAGAGTTGGGGTGGGTGATGACTATTAAAGAAGAAAGAAAAGTTAAAGAAGAGGTGCTTGGGTCGCTTCATTATTCCTCGATGGAGAATGCGGGGCTGTCGATGCTGTATCTTTCTGCACTTTCTAAAACTTCGGAATATAAAGGGGATGAAGAGCGTTTTGAAAAAAAATATTCTTCGGGTTTTGAGGATTTTTCAGAAATGATGATTTTCAAAAACGGTCAGGAATCTTTTGAAAAAGAGAATGATTTGATGGCTTGGCGCTATGCACATGAGGCTCGTTTATACTGGGAGAAAAAAGCCCTGGAATTGGATCAATGCTCTTAAACCTGCCCAAAGAATACCCTGAGCTTGTTAAGGGGTGTTCCGTTATTCGTTTTCGGGAGGAACATCATGCTTATGAGTTTGTTGCAGAGGTTTTACTGCGGGACGACACTCGATTGTTTATTCGCGACTACTTGTTTTTTAATGGAGACCGCAAATATTCCTATCATTGGCAAAAACAAGATGGATCGTTGATTGCTCGCTGGGATAATGCGCCGCATTGGCCGGACGTTCGAACCTATCCGCATCACATGCATGGTGCTGGAAATGTGGAGCCTATAGCATCGAATGTTCGTTCTATTGCAGGTGTAATGGATGAAATAAAAAAGAATTTTCATGACCGAGAATTGGCTTGCTCGATACACATTGAAGAATGGGGATCTTGAGTGGAACGATTACGAATTGGCATTTCCAGTTTATGATTTACATCAGGGCGCCGTTTGATGGCAGAAATAGATGACACGATGCCGTCAAAAGAGATTCGTCGGTTGTCAAAGGACGTTCGGCGAAAAGTTCTTCAAAACGATGATGTTCTAGATTTTGTCCGAGAATCAAACCCTGATTTTCGGCGCGAAATAGAGAGCCGATGGGACGGTCGGAAAGTTGATGCGGTCGGAATTGACGAGTTGAGATAAAACCGCAAAGAGAAAGAGGGAGTTCTGACCACTAATCTTCACTAATAGCTGCTAGCCCAATGGGGCGCAGTAGGGTTTTGTTCTTGTTGTATAAGCATTTGGCTAATCGCAAAATGGAGAAAAAAACGATGGGGTCTTTGACCCCAGCCCTGTGAGCAGGGCTTGATTTAGAGTAGAGAGTTCATTTCCAAACCCGTTTGCAAATCAACTCTCTACACCAAATCATCTCGTTTATTTCTCTTCCTGCTTGATTAGCGAAAATTAGTGTTCATTAGCGGTCAACTCATTACTCTAATTTTCCTTCTTTCCTCTCATGATTTTGTGAATATTCTTTTCCTTTGTGTTCCCTGCGTTCTTTTGTGGCTAATAACCTCTCCACTACAAGCCTCAAGCCTTCTTCACCTTCTCCCTCTCCCTTCGTGTTCTTCGAGTCTTCCCCCTTCGCCAAAGGCTACGGAGGACAAGTAGTGGTCAACTCTCTTTCCGACGGGATTAAATTGAGGCAACGGAAGTTTATTAAATTATAGGACCGACCCCTTTTTCCAAGACAACGGAAAATTCACAGATTCATACACGGGCACCTTTTTTGGAGAAAATTTTGCAGTCAATATCAAGAAAAGAAATAGCAGACATCGTCGGGTTAGAGGTTTTAGCGGAATTACACCAAATCGGCGAAAAAACAGCTTGTTTTGAGCGGAAGTATGGTGCTCCGTTCGAGCAAATAGAATCCTCCCGTCTGGAACAGGATGAAAACTTCGAACTGGATGATGACCTGATGGAATGGAAAGCGTACCTCCGGTTGAAGGAAGATCGGAAGAACCGGTTGGAGGATGTTCAGCATGAACGCTTTCAAGTACCGTTTGTTTCTCTTCAACGGCGGAACAGAGTTTTTCGATTAGATAAACTCCCGCTGTTGTTAACGGAGGAGACCTACTGCTCCGCCAGCCATTGCTGAAGCGGTAAAATTAGTGAAACATTAGTGG
>JAOZMR010000037.1:0-12774 GCA_029934215.1 Pontiellaceae bacterium
CGGTCAAGACAACTGCACCTGTGGAGCACCTTCATACTTGTGGGTAATAGAAAGGTTGTTGGAGGAAGTCAGAGGAACAGCAGAGTAAAAAAGTCCAAGCATTGGAAGTGTATGTTTTTACGTGTACCAGCTCTCGTTCAAACCCACGTTGAGCAGTTTTTGTATGATGGGTGGATGGTTGTTGTTTTAGGCAGGTTCTCTCCGGTCTTTCATTCGGTAGCTTTGCCCTTCTATGCAGATGGTTTTGCAGTGGTGTAGGAGCCGGTCGAGGATCGCGGTGGTGATGATGCTGTCGTTGTTGAAAGATTCGGGCCAGGCTTGGTAGCTTTTGTTGCTGGTGAGCAATATCGATCCGCGTTCGTAGCGGAGGCTGATGATCTGAAAGAGGAGGTCTGAGCCGTGTTTGTCGATGGGTAGAAAGAAGCCGAAAAGGTTTTCTTTATTCGTAAATGTCCCTTCTCTTTACCGAACAAGAGAGAGTGTGCGGTCTGCGACTAAGTTGCCGTCGAGCCAGCTACGTATGCGCCAGAGTCCGACCTTGTCGTCGATCGGCTCCCAAGTGGTATCGCCAAGAAAAAACTTCCAATCATTGGAACGTACGTATTGCTCCCCAATGAACGGCGGATCGATTTCGCCATTACGCAAGAAGGGAGGATGATCAATCTGGAAGGTGAGCTTTAGACCGCGTCCTTTTCGGATGTGCAATATATAGCCAAACTCAATACCAAGTTCGCAGGGCACTTCTTCGGTAAAGCGTAGGAGCCTGGGCAGCTCTTTGCCTTCTCTTTCTAGCGGCGTATAGAGTCCGCAACTTTCAATTTTAATCTCTGGTTTTTGTTTCGCCATCCCCAAAGTCCTATCTTTTCGAAAATTCACAGCCGCAATAGTTTTGTCGATAGATATCGTGTTCATCACACAGTTCAATACTGCGCAAAAAGCCGCCCTGTTTTTTAAAATCAATCGGCTCGAAACGTGAGAATTGTTCGCCTATCTCAAAGATGATGCGCGACACTTTGTGCGGACTGAGCGTCAGGGTTGTTGCAAACGAATCAATCCCAAGCCGTTCCGCCATCTGGTTCGTTCGCGTTAACGAGAATTCAAAACATTTTCGACAGCGCTCGCCCTTTTCTGGCTCGTTTTCCATACCTTGGATGTGTAGTAGCCATTCCGCGTGATCGTACTGATCCTCTTCGATCACTAGGTTCATATGCCTTGCCAAAAGACGTGCGTGCTCGAGGCGTTTCAAATATTCCGCCTCTGGCGCGATGTTGAAATTGCTGAAAAAGAGAACCACTTCTCGCCCATTAAGGACCAGACGCTCCGCCGACGGCGCAGCGCAAGGTGCACAACAGGTATGGAGAAGTATTTTCGATTTTCGATTTTCGGTTTTCCCTTTTTTCATAGATCAACCCCCTACGGTCAAAAGCTCATCAATATCACCGCCTGCGTATTGTTCGTGGAATTTCGAGGCAAAAGCATTGAGCGTTCCCGTCTCAATCGCGCCACGGAGTCCCGCCATGAGTTCCTGATAGTAATGTAGGTTATGTCTGGTGATAAGCATGGGTCCGAGCATTTCCTGACATTTCAATAAATGGTTGATGTAGGCGCGTGAATAGTTCTGGCACGCATAGCAGGAGCAATCTGGATCAATCGGGCGCAGGTCATCTTTATGCCGAGCATTCATCATGTTAATGGTTCCGCGCCGCGTAAATGCTTGAGCCGTGCGCCCCGAACGAGTCGGCAAAACGCAATCGAACATATCGACTCCGCGCAGAACGGCCCCAACCAGATCCGGCGGCTTGCCGACTCCCATCAAATAGCGCGGAGCATCTTCCGGTAGATTGGGAACCGTGGTTTCCAAGGTCTGGAACATCAATTCCTGGCCTTCGCCGACAGCGAGTCCGCCAATTGCATAGCCGTCAAACCCAATCTTCTTAAGAGCTTCCGCCGATTCTTTGCGCAGTTCGGGATAAATACTTCCCTGTACAATGCCGAAAATCCCATAGCCGTCCCGCCTTTTGAAGGCATCTCGTGAGCGTTTTGCCCAGCGCATGGATAGGTGCATCGAGTCAGCGGCAACAGCTTCTGTTGCTGGGAATGGCGTACATTCATCAAACGACATCGTGATGTCTGCATCGAGCAAATGCTGAATCTCAATCGATCGTTCTGGCGTCAGCGAATGTCTACTGCCATCAATATGCGACTGAAACGTCACGCCTTCTTCTGTGATTTTCCGAAGTTTGGAAAGCGACATCACTTGAAAACCGCCGGAATCTGTAAGAATCGGTTTATTCCAATTCATAAATTTGTGCAAACCGCCAAGAGAGGCGACGCGCTCTGCGGTTGGGCGAAGCATCAAATGATACGTATTGCCGAGGAGGATTTGCGCACCGGTTTC
This sequence comes from Pontiellaceae bacterium, assembly GCA_029934215.1. GTDB lineage: Bacteria > Verrucomicrobiota > Kiritimatiellia > Kiritimatiellales > Tichowtungiaceae > Tichowtungia. The sequence continues at coordinate 2,399 of JAOZMR010000037.1, forward strand.
TGCCACCTGTTCTGGGAGCATCCCCTTCACCGTCGCCGCCGTACCGACTGGCATGAAAGCGGGGGTATCGATTTCGCCATGCGCCGTCTTGATCTTCCCGCGTCGCGCGGCACCGTCCTGTTGTAATTTTTGATAGTTAAATTTCATACAACAGAGCGTACCGCTTTTTCACCCACTCTAAAAGCGAACTCGAATACAGATGTGAGATAGCGCGTGGTTTCTTTTCGCTTTTCTACGGCGTGTTCAAAAGCATTTTGTTCCCGTTCTTGACATTGCTTTTTTAAAAAACCACTCTCTGTTCCCATGAATCAGGAAAAAACTATTGTACTCGAACACCGCTGCTTTCAGGGTAATTACCGTCTGATCAAACTCGCCGCGCCAACGATTGGCCCGCTTGTCCAACCCGGGCAGTTTGTTCATTTGCGTGTTCCGCGCCTCGAAAATGCAGTCCTACGTCGCCCTTTCAGCGTTTTTAAGGCGGATGATGTGGGTCTTTCAATCCTCTACGCGACGGTCGGACTGGGCACGGAGGCGTTAACATCGGTTGCTGTCGGCGAGGAGGTTTCGCTTCTCGGTCCGCTCGGCACTGGGTTTCCAGGGGTTGGAAAAGATAAATTCCCCGTGCTGGTTGCAGGCGGCTACGGCAATGCCGCGCTCTATTTGCAGGCGAAGGTTTCACCCGTGAAAGGTGTCGCCTTTTTTGGAGGACGTAGCGCTCAGGATATTCTTTGTGTCGATGAGTTTGAAGCTCTCGGCTGGGATGTTCGTGTCACGACCGACGACGGCTCGCTTGGAGCGAAGGGGCTCGTTACAGATGCTCTTGATTCTTGGCTTGAAGGTGAAAAGGATGTAGCTTCAGCCTCTTTGGAGCTATTTGCCTGTGGACCGAACGGAATGCTTAAGGCGGTCGGCGACCGTGCGCTCGGAAACGGGTTCGCGGCGTGGCTCTCGATGGATCGCAATATGGCGTGTGGGGTTGGAGCCTGTTTAACGTGTGTGATTAAACGAAAAACTGAAACCGGCTGGGAATGGGCGCGTTGTTGCAAGGACGGTCCTGTTTTTGAAGCATCTGAAATTTTGTGGTGAAAAATGAATATACCTGATTTGAAAGTGAAAATCGGTTCGATAGAGATGAAAAATCCCGTCACCGTCGCGTCTGGCACATTTGGCTATGGTCCAGAATATGCAGATTATGTGGATCTCGATCGACTTGGCGCGATCACGGTTAAGGGTATTTCCGCCGAACCGCATGTCGGCAACGAAACGCCGCGTACGTTCGAGACCGCATCCGGAATGCTCAACGCAATCGGGCTTCCCGGCCCTGGCGCAAACGGGTTTTGTGAGAAATATCTTCCGTTTTTTGAGAGTTATTCCGTTCCGCTTATCGTCAATGTCTGGGGGAAAACGGTCGAGGACTACGGTCGAGTCGCTGAAATTCTCGATGGTCCCGCTCGTGTGAATGCGCTTGAAGTGAATGTTTCTTGTCCAAACGTTAAGGAGGGCGGAGCGCTCTACGGAACCGATGTTGATCTATTCCGCTCGGTCGTCGATGAGGTCCGTTCCAAGACGGAGAAACCGATTATTATCAAGCTGGCGCCAAACGTCGCAAACATCAAACTCTTCGCGAAAGCGGCAGAGGCGTGCGGCGCCGATGGAATTTCCATCATGAATTCTTATCCGGCGATGGGGATAGATATTGAGACCCGCAAGCCCCAGCTTGCTAATCGTACGGGCGGTTTGTCTGGTCCGGCGATTAAGCCGATTGCGATGAAGCTTGTTTGGGAGGCCGCGCAGGTTGTGGATATTCCAATCATTGGAATGGGCGGAGTCTCTACGCCGGAAGATGCGCTTGAGTTTATCATTGCCGGGGCCTCCGCCGTCGCGGTTGGCACCGCGAATTTCACGGATCCGTCCACTGCAGTGCGCGTGATCGACGGGATCGAACGCTGGTTGTCCGCTAAGAATATCGCGTCGGTTGATGATTTGGTCGGGACGGTTAAAACCTAGCGTTGAGCATGATACGAAAAATTACTATCCTAGTTCTGTGCCTACTTCTGACCGCTGTTACGCTTGGTAGCCTGTTGTTTACTTCTGCGCGAACACGATTTCATCCGATTCCGGCGCACGCTCAGATCGTTTATGATAATAAAAATCCCGACTGGTTCCTCTCCTTTTTTCCAATGCTTGGAAAATTGGATGATGAGTTTTCCAACCATTGGAAAAAAAAGTTCCAGATGTTGGAAACACGTCCGCTGGCGGTGGCGACGGTTTCGCTGAATGGGCGTGATGCTCGCGATACGTGGGTGGCGGTTAGTGAGCTGGACGGAGCACTGGCGCTGGCTTTGCGCTGGCGGCTTCTTTTGTTCCCGCCGAAGGGGGTGAGCTCGGTTCGTCCGTATGCTGTTTGGCCGGTTTGGAAGCTGGAGCATCCGTCGATTCCCGCTTGGGCGCGTGTCCGTTTCTCGCTGACGGATGGATTGTTGATTTGTTCGGTTTCCGAGAATACCCACGATTTGTACAAACTTCTCGATGCCTTCGATGGTCGGATAGCGGGAATGAAGAGTGGGGGAGTATCGGAGTGATGGAGTGCTTTCAGGCTTGTTTGTGTGTTGCGAAAAATAGTGGTTTAGTGGAGGATTGAAATGATGGATTTCCAGAATGTTCGAGTTTTTAAATATGTTGCTTTTGGGTGCTTTGTGTTGCTGTCGCTTGCGGGTTGTAAAACCACGGATTCTACAGCCGAACCCATCTCGTGGGGGCAGCAGAAGGCGTATCTTTCTCGGGTGCGTGATCCGCGTGTTTTCGGCTTGAGTATTTATGATACACCAGCGGGACTTCAGCTTCGCGGAGGGGGCCGGTTGCATCCGAGTCAGGGTGCTGTGCTGGATATGGTGGCAAAGAAGCCGTTTCGCCCCGTTGTGAAAATTTCGGGATCCACGAAGCGTGTGTATCCTGTTTTACTGGATTTCGTTTCTAATCGAAGCTGGTTGGAGTTTGGCGCGGCTCAAAAAATGCTCGCAACACCTGTCGCCGAGTATAAACCAGAGCTGATTCGTTTGCCGAATGATGAAATTCCCGCTTGTCTTTCGATTGTTTCGAAGTTCCGTTTGGACCAGCTTCATATCGAAAATCCCCTAGTTTATGTGCGCTTGGCGAAGGGGGCGATCGGTTCGATTTCCCGTGGGATTGATGATCTAGATCTCGCAGGGGTCATCGGATGGGATTTGCTTAGGAAAATGGAGCAGATTCGGTTTCTCTACTCGGAAAAAAAGGTGGTTCTTTTCACGACGGAACCGTACGATCCGAACCCAAGTGTAGTGATTGCTGCTCTTCCGTTGGTGAAGCACGCAGGTGCTTGCGCGGTGCGCGGAAGGGTGAACGGGAAGGATCAACTGATTCTGATCGATCCAGCGGGCGATTTTGAAGTCGCGGGAACCTCGTCGAGCATTGAGCTGACGCCGGATCTTGTGTTTTCTAGCTCGGAGGAAGCGGTTTCCCCTGGCGGCGTGCGCATTGGTGCGCGTGCGCTTCAGCGCTATGAAATCTGTATTTGCCCAAAGGTTGGGTTGATCTATTTTGAAAAACAATTAAAAGGAGAAGAGTAGCCATGCGGAAAATGAATAGAATGCTGGGTGTGCTTGGGCTGGGGCTTTGGGTCTCATTTCCTTTGTTTGCGGCGGATGCGGCGGATGACGCCTTTTTCGATGAGTTTTTGGAGGATGAGTCGACGGAGGTTATCGCGGTGAGCGATCCTCTTTCGGGATACAATAAGCTGATGTTTGGGTTTAATGATCGTTTGTATCGCTGGGTTTGTGCGCCAGTGGCCTCGGGCTACGCGCAGGTTGTTCCAGAGGTTGGAAGAATTTCAGTGAAGAATTTTTTCGATAATTTGAGCTGGCCAAAGCGGACGGTGAACCATTGTTTGCAAGGTAAGTTTTCGGATGCGGGGGTTGATACGAAACGGTTTTTGATCAACTCGACGATGGGTGTGCTCGGACTGGGCGATCCGGCGTTGAATCGCTACGAGCTGGAGGCTGTTGCCGAGGATTTTGGTCAAACGCTTGCGTCGTATGGCGTGAAGGGAGGCGTGCCGATTACCCTGCCGCTGCTTGGCCCGTCGAATCTTCGTGACGCACTTGGCAAAATCCCGGATTATTTTTTAGAACCGTTGACGTATGTGGACCCGCTTGGGCTTCGCCTTGGTCTTCGGGTGTATGATATGGAGAATGATGTTTCGTTGAAGATCGGGGATTATCAGCGCTTGAAGGATGCCGCGCTGGATCCGTATTCGTTTTTTCGGGATGTGTATGAACAAAATCGTAATGGCTTAATTCAGGAGTAAATAACATGAAGTGGATTTCTTATATTGTCGGGATGTTGTGTGGGTGTGTTTTGTCTGTTTCGGCGGGAGACTCTTGTTGTCCCGCTCCGATGGGCAAAGCGACCGCAGCGAAGGAAACGGTGCAACAAATGGTTGGAGATGTGATGGTGACGTTGCGCGATTCGGAGATGGAGATTGAAACGAAGCGTGAACGTGTCGCGGACCGGATTGCTCCTGTTTTCGATATGGAGTTGATGGCGAAGTTGATGCTTGGAAGAACGGGATGGTCTGTTTTGGATTCAACCCAGCGCGATGAATTCACCGACCTGTGCGTCCAAAAACTGAAAAAAGTTTACCTCGGTCAGCTGAAGGATTCGAAGGGCGAAGAGGTTGTATTTGGAGAAGCCGCTCTCACGAGATCTGGAAAGGCTCTTGTGGAAACGTTTGTCGTTTCGAAAAGCGGAAAAACATCCATATCCTACAAGATGTATTTCAAAGCGGGTATTTGGAAGGTGTACGATGTGGTTGTGGAGGATGTGAGTCTTGTGAAATCGTACAACTCTCAGTTCGCATCGTTGGTGAATTCTCCAGAAAAATTGCTGCAGGAATTGCGCGATAGCTTGAATGATTAGGTAAGGTTTTTTTTATGCGTCGCAAATTGTTTTCTCCTTCTCTTGGATTGAGCTGGATTCCTCGGTTGTATGACCGAGTTATCTTGCGCCGTCCTGTCGTTTCCATTCTTTTACTAACCGTGCTCTTTGCCGCACTTGTTAGTGGCGTTAAGTTCTTTCGTCTGGATGCATCGGCGGATTCGTTGATCCTAGAAAACGACCTCGACTACAAACGCTTCGTCGATGTGATTGACCGATATGGAACGACGGAATTCGCGGTGGTCACATTCACGCCTAAGAATGATGAGCTGTTCTCAAAAGACAGCCTGCGGCGAATCGATCTTCTTCAGGTGGATCTTGAGAAAATCCCGCATATAAAATCAGTTGTCTCAATGCTGGATGTTCCACTGTTTAAGAACCCACCGGTTCCAATCAAGGAATTGAAATCGAACATAAAAACACTTCGTTCGGATTCGGTGGATCTGGCGATGGCGCGTGAAGAATTTATTACAAGTCCCATTTTCCCAGAATACCTAATCAGCGCCGATGGTCATTCGAGCGCATTGATGGCTGTTTTTGAGCCGAACGAAACGTTGAGCGAATTATCCAAGGTTCGGAACCGCTGGCGTGCAAAGGCGTGCGACAATCAATTGACGCGTGCGGAATTGCAGGAACAAGCGAAGGTCGAAACTGAATATCGGGCGCAAAAAGAGCAGGCGAACAAACTTCGCCATACAACGATCGTCGATATTCGCCGCGTCCTGGTAGAGCATCAAGACAGCGCGGACTTTTCGCTCGGCGGAATTCCGATGATTGCGGACGACATGTTGTCCTTTGTCGACGGAGATCTGAAAACCTTTGGTACAAGCATTCTGATCTTTCTACTCTTCACTCTTGGCTTCATTTTCCGACGCTGGCGCTGGGTGTTTTTGCCCATGCTGTGCTGCATTCTTTCTGTTTTAGTGATGATGGGGCTGCTGGGAATCTTTCGCTGGGATGTCACCGTTGTTTCGTCGAACTTCATCTCGCTTCAGATGATTATGACCATGGCGCTGACCATACACATCATCGTTCGGTACACCGAATTGATGGAAACGCATCCAGAATACAATCGCTTCACGTTGGTTTCTCAAACCGTGCGAACCATTTTCATGCCCTGCTTCTACACCATGACCACCACGATCGCAGGATTCTCCTCCCTCGTCTTTTGCGACCTGCTTCCCGTGATTAATTTCGGATGGATGATGACTGTCGGTCTAGTGGTTTCCCTCCTCGTCACCTTCTTCGTCCTCCCGTCAGTCCTAATGCTTCTACCCGACTTGCCACACCAAAAGAAAAAACCATTCGGCGAAGCCGTCACCCACGCCTTCGCGGCGTTCACGCAACACCACCGCTGGATCATCGCCGGGGTTTCCATCATCATCCTTGGGCTGACCATCACAGGCACACTCCGCTTGCGGGTTGAAAACAGCTTCATCAACTACTTCAAAACGACCACCGAAATTCACAAAGGAATGACCTTTGTTGACCAGCAACTAGGCGGAACAACGCCACTCGACATCTTGATCGACTTCGAAGACATCATCGAGCCGACAGTCTCGGCAGCCCCCGCAGACGACTCCTTCTTTGACGAATTCGACGAATTCGAAACGGACGAAGACGATGAGAAATACTGGTATACCCTCAACCGGATGCGCGTGATCGAAAAAATACACACCGCACTGGACGCACGTCCAGAGGTTGGAAAAGTTCTATCCCTCCACTCCGTCGTAGAAACAGCGAAATGGCTGAACGACGGAGAGGCATTAGGTGTCGTCGGAACAACCCTCCTCTTCGACCAACTTCCCGAAGACTTTCGAGCGCTCGTTCTCGATCCATACGTCTCACCCGAAGAAAACCAAGCGCGAGTCTCCATCCGCATCAAAGACTCCATGAAAAACCTACGGCGCGACCAGCTCCTCAAAGACATTCGACAAGAATTCGACGAACTACTAGCCGATCAGCCCGAAACAGCACAGCTCGCTGGGACAATGGTGCTCTACAACAACATGCTACAAAGCCTCTTCTCCTCACAATTCCAAACCATCGGCATCACCGTCGTCGCCATCCTCATCATGTTCCTCCTCTTCTTCCGATCCTTCGCCATATCCATCATTGCGCTCGTGCCCAACCTCATCGCATCCCTTTCCGTACTAGGCGTGATGGGTCTGGCGGGCATTCCGCTCGACATGATGACCATCACCATCGTCGCCATCAGCGTCGGCATTGCCGTCGACGACACCATTCACTACATCCACCGATTCCGACACGAACTAGAAAAAGACAACGACTACATCGCCGCAATGTACCGAAGCCACGCCTCCATCGGACGCGCAATGTACTACACATCCTTCACCATCGTCGCCGGATTTTCAATTCTCGCATTCAGCAACTTCATCCCAACCGTCCTCTTCGGACTGTTCACCGGTCTTGCAATTGCGATGGCACTCTTTGCCGCACTACTTTTGCTTCCGTTGCTGATCATTATTTTTAAACCCTTTGGAAAACAACTCAAAAAAGAGGTCTCCCCATGAACATATTAGTCGCCGGCGGTGCCGGATATATCGGAAGCGTAACCACAGAAATGCTCTGCGATGCCGGGCATGCTGTAACCGTATTTGACAACCTAGAACGCGGGCACATCGAAGCCATCGACCCGCGAGCAACATTCATACAGGGCGACCTACGCAAGCCAGAAACCATCGACGCCGCGCTCAAAAAAGCAACACCCGAAGCGGTCATTCACTTCGCCGCCTACATCGAAGTCGGCGAATCGATGGTCGATCCAATGCCCTTCTTTGAAAATAACGTATCTGGCTCGCTCAATCTCATGAAAGCGATGGTCGCAAACGACGTGAAAAAACTGATCTTCTCCTCCACCTGCGCAACCTACGGCTCGCCAGAAATCATCCCGATGGACGAATCACTCCCGCAGAAACCAGAAAGTGTCTACGGAGAATCCAAACTCCTCTGCGAAAAAATCTTCCAATGGGCGGAAAAAATTCACGGAGTCGAATGCGTCTTTCTTCGCTACTTCAACGCCTGCGGAGCCACCGAACAATATGGCGAAGACCACAAACCAGAAACCCACCTCATCCCGCTCGTCCTTCAAGTCCCAGCTGGACAACGCGAAAAAATCTTCATCTTCGGCGACGACTACGACACGCCCGACGGAACCTGCATCCGCGACTACATCCACATCCGCGACCTCGCGCAAGCACACATCCTCGCGCTCAAGCCAGGAATCCAAGGCGCATTCAACCTTGGGAACGGCGACGGTTACTCCGTAAAAGAAGTGATCGACGTATCACGCGAAGTCACCGGACATCCAATTCCTGCGGAACTAGAACCCCGTCGAGCCGGCGACTGCGCCCGCTTGATCTCCGACTCCACAAAAGCCAAAGAAATTCTCGGATGGAAACCCGAATACGCCGACTTACACTCCATAATCAAAAGCGCATGGAACTGGCACCAATCCCACCCGAACGGTTATGAAAAATAACATCGAATTAATTTCCATCGGAACCGAGCTACTCAGCGGGCAAACGCTCAATACGCACGCGCAAACGCTGGGTTTGGTGCTCACAAAGATCGGTCTCAACCTATCGCGCGACACCACCATCCCCGATGGAATTGAAATCATTCAATCCGCAGTTCGCGAAGCCTTCGAGCGTACCGATATTGTCGTCGTCAGCGGCGGGCTGGGTTCAACCTCCGACGACATCACTCGCGACGCACTCGCCGAATTGTTTGATCGGAAGATTGTCATCTCGCCCGAAGCCCTCGAAGTAATGCAAAAGCGCTACGCCACACGCGGGCGTGAAGTCAGCCCCGCCGCTGAACGGCAGGCGCAGATTCTCGAAGGGGCCGAAACGCTCGTCAACTCGGTAGGTGCCGCGCCAGGTCAGCGGTTTTTTCCAAAGCTCGGGAAAACATTATTCATTCTACCTGGCCCGCCGAAGGAGTTTTTAGCCGTTCTTAACGATCACATCGTCCCATGGCTCCAAAAAACATTTCCCCATGCGGAGCCGCTCGAAGAGCGCATACTCATCACCCAAGGAATTGGGGAATGCGACATCGTCACCCGCCTCAACGAAGCATGTTTCAAACCCTTGGAACTTTCCATTGGATTTTATCCAGGGGCTGGAAAAGTTGAAATCCGCATAAGCGCAGAGAAGGAAAAACTCGCAAACCTCGACGTAGTGGAAAGCACCCTTCGAGCGCTTCTTCAAGAGTGGCTAATACGCTAAATCAGCCCTCACATGAAAACCTCTATTATAGGGGTTGCCTCGCAAGTTGAATGCAGCCACCTCAGCAGGAACCTTCCGAACATTGGAAAATTTAGTAGCCACGATGGAGCGCAGAGATCACAAAGGGTTTGGATAGTGAGATCGTTTTCATAACGAATGAATAGAGGATTTGTGGAGGATAGTTCCCCTCAAGGCAGGGGTTCCCATAGGGCGGGGTGGGTTTTTCGATGCCGAGCAGTTCAAAGCTGGACAGATTGGATTCGCTAGCCTACTCTAAAAACTGTTTCGGAAGGAGTTCCAACGCTTGGAATGGAGTCGCCTGAGAGAGTTGTACTATTAAATGAATGGAGAGTATCGTGAAATTTTTAGATGTTCGAACAGATTATGCGTTTAAGAAGGTTTTTGGTTCAGAGAAATCAAAGCCACAGTTGATCAGCTTTTTAAATGCCTTGTTGGTGTTTCCGAACGGACAATGCGTCGAGGATTTAGAAATAGTAGATCCATACAATATTCCAATGCTTAAGGGAATGAAAGACACATATGTTGATGTGAAGGCACGGTTGAATGATAAATCGTTGGTGATCATTGAAATGCAGGTGCTTAATGTGGAGTCCTTTGAAAAACGTATTCTTTACAACGCTGCAAAGAACTATTCGACGCAATTGGTGAAGGGCGAAAACTACGACCTGCTCAATCCGGTTATCGCATTAACAATCACCGATTTTGAAATGTTCCCTGAAACCGAACAGATGATTACTCGCTTCAAATTAATGGAGAAAGAGGGACTGATTGAATATAGCGACGATATCGAACTGGTTTTTGTTGAGCTCCCGAAGTTTAAAAAGAATGAAGAGGACTTGGTCGACGTAATGGATCGCTGGCTCTATTTTGTGAAAAACGCAGGGTCGTTGGAGTGTGTTCCGGATGATATGGACAAGGAGATACAAGCAGCCTTTGATGTTGCAGACGAAGCATCTATGACTGTTGATGAATTGGAAGATCAGCATAAGCGGATGGATTTCATCTGGATGCAGAAAAGTGCCGTTAAAAAAGGCATAAACGACGGAATGAAGCGTGGAATCAGTTTAGGACTAGAACAGGGACTAGAACAGGGACTAGAACAGGGACTAGAACAGGGACTAGAACAGGGACTAG
>JAOZMR010000037.1:12874-15827 GCA_029934215.1 Pontiellaceae bacterium
AACAGGGACGTGAGGATGTCGCAAGAAAGATGAAAGAGAAAGGTTTCGATTTTGATTTGATTGCGCAATGCACAGGATTAAGCATCAAAGAGATTGAAGCCGTTGCGCATAACGGATCGGAAGGTTGTTGAAAAGGAAGAATATGGCGAAATTATTATTGATTGGATGGGATGCGGCGGACTGGAAAGTGATTACTCCGCTGATGGATGAGGGAAAATGCCGAAACTTCAAAAGCTGGTAGAGCGCGGGGTGATGGGAAATATCACCACACTTTATCCGGTTCTCTCCCCGATGCTTTGGACGATGATTGCCGATTGAAAGAAACGGGTTCCGAGGGTTGGAAACAAGCTGGATCAGTTTTGTACAACCGCTATCGCTAGAGGAGGTCAGAGGAACAGCCGAGGGGAGGGGAGATGAATATCGAACAAGGAATTTCGAATGTCGAAGGTGGGAAGCATTTCCGAGTGAAGAAATAGTGTTCCAGTGATTGGACAATCCCCTCTTGGGAGGCGGGGGTGGGTTCTTTGGATGAATAGATGGCTGTTAATTCGTAAATTTTATTCATTCATTTTCTCGCCTTGTCAGGGTAGAGCTGTCTATGAAAGGTGGCAACCTCTTTAAATGTAATTCAGGTAGACAAAACACCACTCGCCTGCAACCTTTTCTTTTTTTTGTTCGAAAATGTGTTAAGTGGAATTAGAAGTTGAGACTGCAAGATTATTGAGAATTGAATACGAAATAATCGCGCAAAAGTACGGTCAAAAGGAGCGAGAAAATGCTTAACCTTCCCCCATTAGGAGGGGGCATTGCCGATTGGAGATTTCCGAGTGCCGATTTTTGGAGAGTTGGACTTCCAAGGGTTGGAACTCTTTTTCTGACACTTTTTCACAGCAGTTCAACACTCGCTTCTTCCAGTTTTGCCTCAGTGAACTTTATAATGCATTTATCTCAGCTTCCAACCCTTGCAACGCACTTATTAACTCACCAAACAGCGGAATTTCGCCAAAAACATAACTTGCATACGACTGTAGTCGCTTGCCAGTGATTTCAGATTTTCGTCCGAGGGCACCAACCTGAACGTCCCAGGCACCGCTAAATCGTAATGCGCCCACGAAGACGGATAAAACTTCGTCTTAAAATCGACCACCGTTGATAATAGATTCAAGTCGCCAAAGGCCGCCGCTTTCACTCGCGGATCAGCCGCCATCATTACCAAATCGTAATAATGACGCGAATAACGCAACGACAGCGATTTCGATTCTGGGCGAAACACTTCCGCATGCAGAATCGTCGCCTTTTCCCAGAACGTACGCTCCGCCTTAATCGCCATAACGCGACAAGATGGATCATCGAAAACCGCAGGGAAAGTTTCCGCTACATACGACTTAATTTCATACTCACTATTTGGAACCCAAAGCGCCAGCGGACCGATTTCTAGGCGAAGTTCTGGTCGCAAATAGCCGCTTTCAAAATTCGATGGATACAGAATATTGATCACATCAGGCGCACCCTCTTCAACCTCCGCAGAGCAAACCCCATTCAGCACACGAACAACCTCCGGCAAAAACACCGTCGCAATATAATCGCGCGACAGCACCGCAACCGACTTGTTAAACTTATCCTGCTTATTCTTAGAACGCTCCAGATTCGGATCCTCCTTCAGCACCTCATTCCAGTCCAGAATCAGATTGATGTCATCAGAAAAACGACGGATCAAACCGAACACCTTCGACAAACTGGTACCGCCCTTAAAGATGATTTTATCGCGGAGCAGCGGCGACCGAAAAAGCTTCTCCATCACCCACACCACCCAAAAATCCTTTTCGACCGCACTGGGATCTAGCCCCATCCGATCGGCGACCTGCTGAACATATAGAAACCTTCTTGATTCAGGGAGAGACAAAAAGTGATTCATCAGAAATCCCCTGTAGCTAAACGTCTAACAATATCAGCAACCCAGCACGGAGCATACCGAACATCTTTCATCAGTTGCTTGCGCGCAGCAGCATCTAGTCGCCGATCCAGCCTAGCAATCATCTCACGATCCACATGCCGCTGACCCAGATAACGTAGCGCCTGAATCACCAGCCCGCTAACCCTCCCCGCCGTCGCCATATTGCGGGGAGACGTTTGCTTCAAAATAATCTGTCGATTGCGACATGAACCGTGCGAGACCGTCCATCCGTCAAATACACAACCCTCATAGGAACCTGCGTAGAAAGCCCCGACAGATTCGCGGCGTAGGCGCCAGACGGCTGAAGGCGCAACGCATCGCGCCCCGCCAACGCCTTGGCAATCGCATCCGAAGGCGCAGACAACACGCCCAACTCTGCATCCATACGAGGATAATCATACAACCCGCGAGCCAGTTGACGGATCAATCCATCCTTCTTATATCTCTTCAAGGCAGACGCAACGGCATCCCGCGACCCAAGCTCCTTGAAGTTTTTAAGAGTAAAAACCCACCCCTTTATGAAAGTAATTCTCGCAAGAACCTTTTTATCAACACTATACATCTTGTTTTCACCATCACTCATGACACATATACGCCTCGTTTTTATGTCAGAAAAACCACCCTGTTTTTTCTGACAGGCAAGCCAATATTTTAAGACCAAACACCTCAAGCGTCTACTTCAACACTCGACATTTCTTATTCGATATTCATCTCCTCTCCCCTCGGCTGTTCCTCTAACTTCCTCTAGCGCAGCGGGTGTTGAAAATTTTAATGGAGGTTGGTGGGGATGGAGGCTTTTCCTGCCGCGAAGAATTTTTCACAACAACTGTGTTAGAGGAATAGAGAGGAACTTCGGAGGGGGAGTTCTGACCACTTATCTGCACTAATCTGCCGGCGACGCAATGAGCTGCCGGAATTGTATTGTTCTTGTTATATAAGCATCCGGGTAATCCCCTGATGGAGAAATAGCGGAATAGAGTTTTTCGATTAGATAAACTC
>JAOZMR010000038.1 GCA_029934215.1 Pontiellaceae bacterium
TTTTTTTGCAAATCCGCAATAGCGGGCGGTGGAAAAAGCGAGGAGGTTGTTTTCGGGTTTTATACTCGATGTCTATCGCAAGCTGCTAGAATAGGGTTTGTGCTTTTTCGGTTCCGACATCGCTTCTGTTAAAAACTCCATCAAAACTCGGCTCAATTCTTCCTCTAACTCTGAATGAATTTTCACTAAGGTTTGCAGTTCTGTGGTTGTTGGCAGTTTTCCTTTTTTCCAGTCTTTGATGTGCGGATGTTTACGCTTCATAAACTCGCAAACCTCTTTTTTTATCGCCTGCAGAAGTAGCCCGTCCTGATTTGGGTTTTGTTGTTCAAGCTCTGGCTTTGCAATGGTCGCACCTGTGAATCCGAAACAAATGAGCATCACAAAACCTGTTCGCTTTATCTTTTTTAGTAATCTATTCATTTAAATAATTAATTCCTTTTGGATGTTTGTTTTTTAAGAAACGTACTGCAAATTCATCGAAATACATCTCGCCGATGTTGTAAAACGAACCACCATCATCGAAATAACCGGTCACGTGTAATCCGATTTCGTAGCGCTCTGAATTCCATTTTTCTTCGTTTGGTGTCGGAAAATCTTCCGTGCGAATTGTTCCGCCATCAGAGAGAATTGCAACGTGTTCGTTTGGATTGACTCCATCCCAATCGATGTTAAGACCGGCTATGGTGCGCGACAAGGAAAAGTAGTCGTTTTTTCTATGCCATTCATCAAAATCAAATGGACTCCACTTCGGAAATTTTACGCCCAGCCCGTGCGGATAAAAACGACGCTTTTCGTTAATATCCTCGGCAACGTTATTCGACTTACGGTTCGTTTTTTTTGGATCGGCCCGCATCACCTGTATGAAACTATATTTTTTATCGCATACGATCGATTCAGTCACCCTTACATTGAGCGTAACGAAATCCGCAAACCCCTGACCGATACTCCCGGTCACATCGGTAATCCAATCGCCTAGCTCGGTCAAATCCTTGTAGGCAAGCCATGCTCTTTTTCCAGACATTTCCTGCTTCCAGACCACGAGTAGACATTGGTTTTTTAGACCTGGCGGCTTGATCGAGTTTGGGATTCCGTCATAACCTGGAGAGAAAAGATCCCAGAGGATCTCGTTTTCATTATTATAGCGCATTAATGAGACGTAATAGCCTGAGGTGTCTCGGCCATTACCTCGCTCCGTCATAAACGCTATCCCTTGCGCTCCGTACTCTCGGTCACTGTACCACCCCATTTTCACCTGTGCTTCGTAGCTCAGGTGACGCGAGTTCTTTTTCCATGCCTCGTAAAAGGTCTTCTTTTTGTTTGTGAAATAAAGGATTTGATGACCGATTAAATGGAAAGATCCATCTGGGTCGTATCCCATAAAAGACATATTCATATCTGTAGCGACCACAAAATCCGCGTTACCTGACGTAGGATTCATAACGAGCTCGAAACCAGCATTATCATTATGAGTTTCCGTCACCACCCAGTTTTCCATATTTTCATTAAAGTCATCCACAACACTCTCGACCTCGCCCTCGACCACAGCCGGCGGTGCATATGAACTTGGTAAGGCGCCAAGCACCTGTACTCGGTGCATTTCCCGACTGGACCCCATTTGTGTGGAGCCAATCGAGCGGATCCGATAGGTGTCATTCGTGAGCGTCACAGTCACCTCAAACTGTTCATCATCGCCCATGTCCACCGTCACCGCACCTGCGCCCTCGAATGCTGCCAAATCACAGGTGCTCAACACGTAATCGATGCCGGATTGAGCGATATAGCGAGCCCGCATAATCTCGTAGGCGAGGAGATGGCTGCTCCAGCTGCGTTGGATCAACGATGCCATGGTTGCTCCAAGGATGGATAAAAGCATGATTCCCACCACGATCGCTACGAGCGTGGCGCCCGTTCGGTTCTGTTGCGCACATTTCATACGTTTTCTTTCATCCTCCGGCGTTTAGTCCTGTGGAGCGCTAGTTTCTTGGGTACACCACTAAATCAATGGGCCATTCATTTGCGAGCTGGAAGGTGATCCGATTGCTGACCACTCCGTCCAGAACATCGACAGAATACGCAGCCACATTTTCAATCAATGCGTCTCCATTCTGTGTAATCGTGTTGGCAACGGAATCAAACGCGATGGTTATCTCAACACTCGAATCGTCCCCCGTATACGAGTCCATAGTAATCGCGGTATTCCCCGCCGACAGCGTGAGGTTGTCGCCATCCGCCATCAGCAGAAAGTGCGTCAAACGTTCCAACGCAAATTGCGAGGTTCCCGCAACGCGCAGCATTCGACGTCCAGAAACAAAGCCCTGAACCATCGGAGCCAGGAAAACTCCTGAAACGGCAGTTAATATCCCGATAATCACCAATACGGAGATCGTTTCAACCAGAGTAAAGCCCGCGCGCCGCCGTCGATTTGTATGGGAGAGTTTATGCATAAGCGTTGCCTATTGATCTCCAAAAAGTCGTCGCAAACGATGCCCAGTAGACGAACGAATGCTCACCAGTAGTAGCGAATCCTCTGTGGTTGCATCCTCAATAGCTCCAGCGAACACCTTCACCAGTCGATTCTCTTCCAAATCGATTCCATCTCTAATCAGCCCAGCCACCTGAGTCTGAAAATTGGTAACCACTCCTTCTGCATCATTATCAAACGCCTCCACTAGAAGTTCCATCTGGTTCTGCAACACATAGATATGCTTCACAGAAAGGAGACGTTCTGCACTGCGCTGTCCCGTCATATGAAAAAACGGTATAAAAGCGGTTGAAAAAATCGCCATCAGCAACAGCGTCACCAGCAATTCGAATAGCGTAAAACCGGCGGAGCTTTTCATTGAATCAGCCCCGTCGCCACATCCACCGTCACCATAGCTGATTCACCGACTTGATAGCTATGCTCTATTGTCTTTTTCGGAAGGCCGCTCTGAGCTTTAAAAACGATCATCCAAGGTCGACCACTCAGGTTCGATTTCATTCTGTTTTTACGCGCTCCATTGGCGAACACCCGAGTGGTATCCTTGAAATAATAAGAGTTGTTAAACCTGGCCATTCTGACAGAGATATTTGTCAACGAGCCCATAGCCTGTTGTTGCGCATAGCGCAGATCCATACGCAACTGCTCCGCATCCGTTTCCTCCGTCGTATAATCCATACTCGAAAAGAAACCAACAGCAATCGCCGACATCACCCCGATCACGACCAATACAGCGACCAGTTCGATCATCGTAAATCCAGATGTCTTCGTTGTTTTCATGGCGAACGATGGTTTTACCGACTAAAAAATCAAAAAAAATGGGTCAATACTCAGGAGACAAATTCTCCATGAGTATCGCCCACTTCACTAACTAACTCGTCTCATACGTTAATTAGGTTACGGTTTAGTCCACGTGTTATCGAAGCCTGCTTCTAGCGCAACAGCACCATCGCCTTGGTAATCTGTTACGGTGAGTGTAGCATTAGAAGTTGTAGTAACAAAGGTTATCTCGATGTCACCAAAGTCCAGTGCTCCGCCAGAGACCAATGCTCCGTCAACTTCAGCTAGGATACTTGGCATAGTAATATTTCCTGTAACACCATTCTGATCCAAATATTCCTTCGCATAAGCCATCGAAAGAGACGCCTTAGCCTCAGAGACACCTGCAACCGCAGCTTTTTGCTTCGCAATCACGCTCATATTAATGAATTTTGGGGCCGCTACAGCAGCCATAATTCCGATGATCACGAGGACGGCAATGATTTCAACCATTGTGAAACCCGCTTTACTGTTTTTTTGTTTTTTTGTCATATACCTTCTCCTTGTTTGTTCGCTCTAAAATGAGCATTTGTTCTGTTATTGTTATTTCTACATTTTCCGATCCCCATCTGAGGAACGAACCTTTTGGTACTACGCCTTCCGACTATTACGATCGAATTACATTTGACAGTACAGCACGGTGCATGCCATTGATCAAGCTCTTTTCGCAGAGCAAACGTCCCGCCTGCTGCCCCTGTCTGCTCTGCGGAGAATTGGTTCCAACCTTTGGAACTGTTCGGGAAAACCGGTTGGAAGGCTGAAAACAAGCCATTAAACCTCAAACAAACCAGCAACGACTGTTCAGTTTCCAAGGGTCGGAAAATTTAATTTGCGTCCGAGGCTTGGAAAATTTCCGTTATTTTGTAAGCTCTCTTTTTCTTAACCCTATCCTTACCCTATGCCAAACGAGTCTAAATTTTCTAAGCGCACCTTGCGTTCGTTGGGGCGTTCTCTTTTTTCCAAAATCGATGCGACGTTGATGGAAGTTGCTGGGTATGAATATGTGGATGAGGACGAGGATGAGGAGGTTATGGAAGAGGAGGAAAACGAGTTCTCTCAACCCACGGAGAATCCGGCAGCAAAACATGATTTGTGGCGCAAGGAGTTTTCAGCACAGGAACTTTCGCGTTTGGCTCGCCAAGAGGACTATCTAAATCTGCGCAAATCCACTCGTGTTCAGTTCAAGAAAAGACTCAAAGGACTTCTTGCTGAAGAAAAGATAGTTCAAACCGACCCAGTTAAACGGCAGGCAACGGCGCCCGCGCCGGTTCTTGCGCTTACTCCAGATGTTGAATCGGTGGTTATGGAGGATCAACCCGCGCCCGATCCGGAGAGCTATCAATGTCCGTCTGCACCTCTATTCAAAAAGACCGAGGGAGCTGTGTTTTTCATTTCCGAGGAGGAGTTGGAGGCTCAAAAGAACGCGATTCAAGATATGCTCGATAATTTTTCGATCGATGCGATGGTTTGGGATGCGATCGTTGGGCCTCGGGTCACCCAACTTCGTCTTCGACCCGCACCTGGCGTTCGCGTTGGAGCCATTACTGCGCTTTCGAAGAATCTGGCTATGGCTCTTTCTGCCGAAAGCATTCGTATTCAAGCGCCGATCCCAGGGAAGCCGTATATCGGAGTGGAAATTCCAAACGGAAATTCTGCTCCTCTGTTCCTTGGGACTCTTTTTCAAGCGGAGGCCTGGAAGAAGAGCAAGGCGCATATTCCGATTTTGTTGGGGATGGAGATCGGGGGCGATGTCTGCATTTTGGATCTGGCAGCGGCGCCTCATGTGTTGATTGCGGGTGCAACGGGTAGCGGAAAATCGGTCTGCATGAACACCCTTTTAATGAGCCTTCTTTGTCGCTTCTCTCCAGACGACCTTGAAATGATTTTGGTGGATCCGAAGCGGGTGGAGTTTAGTGCGTATGATACGATTCCTCATTTGATTCGCCCGGTGATCACGGAAGCGAATTTGGTTCTTCCTGCACTGGAATGGGTGATCCAAGAGATGCAACGCCGCTACAAGGTTCTCGCAACTGTCAGCAAGCGAAACCTAGTCGATTACAATGCATATATGGATGAGCTCGATCTAAAGCGGATGCCGTTCATCGTGGTTGTTATTGACGAGCTCGCGGACATCATGCTCACGTCTGGCGCAGAAATTGAAACGGCCTTGGCACGCATTGCACAGCTTTCAAGAGCTGTTGGGATTCATACAGTGATTGCGACGCAACGCCCCAGCGTTAATGTGATCACCGGAACCATCAAAGCAAACTATCCCACGCGCGTCGCCTTCAAAGTGACCTCCCAAATTGATTCGCGAAGCATCCTCGATGGGAAAGGCGCGGAGTCGTTGCGCGGCAAGGGCGACATGCTATACAACCCGCCCGGCATTGGACAACTCTGCCGCGTTCAGGGACCGTACGTCTCCGACGAAGAGATCGAAACAATTGTCGCGTATTGCTCGAAACAGCGCGAACAAAAATTCAAATCATCCGCATTGGAACTAGAACCCGCACAGATCTCCGCCCGTCCAGACCAAGAGCCAATCGAAACCGACGACCCACTCCTCGAACAAGCGATTGAAGCAATCCTCGGCTCCCATCGAGCCAGCACCAGCTATCTCCAACGTCGCCTCCGCATTGGATATAACCGTGCAGCAAACCTCATTGAATTGCTAGAGGAACGCGGCGTTCTAGGTCCACAGATTGGAAGCACCCCGCGCGAGATCCTCATAGAAACCTACGAAAAAGGGTCTGTCTAATGGCTATTTCGATCGAAAAAGAAGAGCTCCTCGACCAGCTTCAAGAAATTGGCGCTGAATCGCTCGTCAAAAAATACCGCCGGAACCTGCTTTCCAGCCGGCTCCTCGTCGATCTATACACCGAACACCCCGGCAAAGATGTCCTTCTATTTCTCTCACTCTACCCCACCGCCCCCGGACACATCCTCCAGTCCATCTCCGAGAACTACGACGACCCAACCCTTCTTTCCGCCCTCGCAAAAAACCCGCGATGCCCACCATCCATCCTCATAAAAACCGCAAAAGAAGGCAACGAACACGTTCGCGAAGCGCTAGCAAGCAACCGCTTACAAAACCAGCGAATCAGCGAAATACTCGTGCGCGATCCAAGCCTACACGTTCGTATCGCCCTCGCAAAAAACCCAGCAATCCTCTCCCGCTTTCAAGTTCTCCTCACGCAAGACCCAGAACCCGCCGTCCGAGTCGCCCTCGCGGGTGTATCCAAACTAAACGAAGAGATCGTCCTCACGCTCGAAGACGACACCAGCCCAGTCGTCCGAAACACCCTCTACACCACCGGACGCATACCGCCGCAACTTCGCCAATACTGGGCAGATTCCGACTCCGAGGAAAAACAAACCCTCCTTCTTGTCCGCAAAAAACTCACCGACCAAGAACTCAAAAGCCTCTGCAAAAGCCCGCACCCCGCCGTCCAGAAATCGGCACTCCTTCGCCACACACCCAGCGAATGCGAACTCCTCCACTGGGCAGAATCCGAAAACAACTCGGACCGCCAAGCTATTGCAAATCGCCAAGACCTCCCCGTCAGCATCCAGCACATCCTCGCCGGCGATCCTCTCCTCGACGTTCGAACCGCACTTGCATCGAACCCCGCGATCGACTCCGAGGTCGCCAGTTGTGTCGCTGCATCGAACGACCCAGAACCCTGTTGCGCACTCGCCGAAAACCCCGCCATTCCAACCTCTGTAAAAACCGAACTCTGCCTCCACGAAAACCGAGACGTCCAACTCCGCATGCTCTATCGCGACGACATCACCGACGACCTCCTTGAAATCCTCATCAACGAAACCGGCAACTTCAACATCATCGAACACATGGGCTCACGTGGGCAAACCTGCGCCAACATAAACCCAACGCTCCTCCCCGCCATCCTCGCACACCCCCGACCATCCGTTCGTGCAGTAGGAGCTGGAGCAAACACCATCGGACTCGCCCAAAGCAACACCATCGCACGAGACCCCATCGTAAGCGTCCGAAAAACACTCGCAAAAAACCCGGCTATCAGCCCGGTCACCCTAGAAAAACTTTCCAGAGATTGGAACCCAGAGGTTGCGGAACTAGCAAAGAAGCGGCTCAAAAGCCACGAACAAAAAAGCAAAAGCAAACCCGAAGAACCGACGCTCGGCGCACGGATCGTACAATTTTTCAGTGAATAAAAGAGGACAAGCACATGGCAAAAAAACCAATGACCCTAAGCGTATCGGACATCATCCTACATGCCGATGCGAGCACCATACAAGACGCGCTCGAATCGCGCATAAAGATTGACGTGCTTCTTCAGGAACGCGAAGAAGCCTATAAAAAGATCGTCGCCATCGAAAACGCAGTCGAAGAACTCGTCGGAGAAGAAGGACTCTTCATATACCCAGCGCCGCCCGCCCCCGTAGCAGGCTTCAGCAAACTAACGCCCATCGCACGCCCGAAACCCATAAAAAGCAAGCCCGAAACGATAACCGAGCCAGAAAAAACAGAGCCGGAGATAGAACCAGAAAAAGAAGACACCGAAACCACAGAAGAAACGAGCAACACCGAGATCGAACAAGAAACGACCGACTAACGCATGACCTCTGCGATACAGATTCAAACGCTCCTAATGGAGCGCGAAGATAGCTTGCTTGAAATTTCTAATCTCGAGCAAAAAATAGACGCTATCCTTGGGCAACCATACCCTCTTGCTCCGCCCGACGATCTCCCCTCCGCACACACCCGAAAAAAAGCAAAGAAGAAGCGAAAGGCAGCCGCAAAGAAAGCCTTAAAACTACGGTCATTAGACCCCGAAACCGAAATGGCATATCGCATCATCTACCCGCAAAACCAGACCCTCGTCGAAGAGATACACCTCGACGCAAAAGCCCTCGACCGCCTCATCAACACCTCGACAAACCTCGAGAGGCCACATCGAATCGAAACCGTTCATCAGAACGAAGACCAGACCTGGGATCGCAGAGAAATACTCTGGGAGGCATAGACCACTACATTCCCGGCTGCAGAGGATGTGTCAATGAATTTGTGCAACGAACTGTTCGCGCATCACTATTTTTGAATACAAAAAAAGTGAACATTTGTTGTAGATGACTTGAATCGTAGAATCAATCCTCTATGATTCTGTGTATTAAAAATTTATTTATCTTCTGTGCGACAACGTAAGGATATCAGAATGCAACCAGACGACATCACACCCAAGCTCACGCTCTTCGAAAAAGCCGAAGCATTTGTATCGAACCTATCCACTCGAAATACCTTTTGGAATCGGGTTTGTTCTCTCATTTGGCTTCCCTATGCCTTCCACTCTGGAATCACTATGACATCCGATGGAACCACCCAGCGAGCCGTCCTGCCATTTCGAAGATTTAATCGAAACTGGTACAACGCCATGGCAGGCGCAGCACTCCTAGGTAATACAGAAATTGCGGGAGGAAATTATGTTTTCAAAACCTGCGGCGGAAAATATACCGTTGTCTGCAAGCATCTTACCTACAGATTCCTTCGCCCATGCCTTGGCCCAGCTGAATACATTATGACCCCGCTCGAAGATATCGACGAACTCGTCGCTTCAGGCAAGGAATTCAACATCGCCATTCGCATGGATGTTGTACAAGTTCTTATGCCAGTCGGCAGAAAGAAACAAGCCATTCAGGCGAAACAAACGGACGGTAAGCCCGCAAAACCCAAACGCGTTGGTCGATGCACCGCCACATTCCATGTAACCCCAAAAGCGCACCATAAAGCCAAACGGCTTCGCAAAACCAACGCAACATGAGCACGTCATCCTCTCGCAGTCCAATTCTTTGGGGGGCATACCTTGCCTGTTCCTGGACATGGTGCATTGGTATGTTCCTTCCAGCCCTCCTTCTTCGCGACCTGGGTTGGGCTGGATTCCTGATTTTTGCAGTCCCGAACGTAATCGGTGCTGCAGCGATGGGCTGGATTCTTCAGTCCAAACGAAGCTCAATAGAGCTCGTAACGAAACACCCGATCGCGGTCTGGTGTTTTTCTGTCGTCACACTCGCATTTCACCTCTTCTGGATTCTTTGGATCTCGAGTTTCATACGAACCGCCTTTCAGATTCCTAATACACATCTTGCTATCGTTGGTGGCATCGTCCTCGCATTTATTATCCTCTCGGACTGGGCGCGTCGCTGCAACAGAATGCCGCAACTCGCGGCAGCATTGCTTGCAATCAGTCTTAGCGTACTCATTGCAACCTACTGCACCTCAGACGTCAAAGAAGCCAATAGCGCGCTGATCAACTCTGCACCCAAAAGCCTCGCGCCCCTCTGGATGTTTCCATCCATGATCTTTGGTTTTCTTCTCTGCCCCTACCTCGACATCACCTTCCACCATGCCCGCCAACAGCTCGACACAAAAAAAAGCGGACGTCTTGGCTTCACGCTTGGTTTTGTTGGCTTTTTTGCGCCCATGATTCTACTCACCACCCGCTACTCCGGCGTACTCGCAGGCGCACTTGACGGCACAAATTTCGTCCCAATTGCGAGCCCTTGGCTTGCCACTGGGCTTCTTACCCACATTCTATGCCAATGGATCTTCACGGTTCGCGCACACCTCGACCGCATTCGCACGCTACCCTGCGCCCAAGCCAAACAACCGCTTTTCATCGGCATCGTTGTTCTCGCCGGATTCCTTGGAAGCTTCGCGAGCAAATTCCCAGCCTACGCCGGACTTACCGGAGGCGAACTCATCTACCGCACATTTATGAGCGCCTACGGACTCGCCTTTCCTGCCTACATTCTCTATCGAATCGCGAAAAAGAAGCCGATCAGTCTGGCAACCCTATGGGTTGCAATAGCACTCGCAACGCCCATGTTTTGGATGGGATTCATGGAACGCCAATCCGTATGGCTCATTCCAGGCATGATCACCATACTTCTCGGATGCTTTTCAACGCGCAAGAACGCATAGTATTTATCTAAGGCGCCACGCAGAAATAACCTGTTTAAAATGCGGATCATAAAAAAGAAAATTAATGCAGTGAATTAACCGCAAAAGAGCGCTTCCAGCCTCGTTCTTTGGGTGAATTGATCTTGAGACCGTTCATGCGCGGGAGAATTTTTGCCACGAGAGATGGGGGGCATTGCCGATTGGAGATTTCCGATTTGGAGAGAAGAGTTCCAAACGTTGGAAACGAGCCGGATCAGGTTTTCACAACCTCTATCGCTAGAGGAGGTCAGAGAAACAGCCGAAAAAGGTGTCGACATAGACATTTGAACATTTCCCTTGTCTGATCGGACGTGCGTAGTTTTTTTATGGGTCGTAAACCACTGGTTGAATATGCGGATGCTTTGCATCACGTTATGTGCCGAGGGAGGCGTTGTGAAACGATTTTTCAGGACGATCATGATCGGCGGATGTTTCTGAATACGCTGGGTTAGGTTTATGATCGAACGGGTTGGCGTGTGTGCGCATGCGTGTTAATGCCCTGTTATTACCACCTGATCACCCATGAACGGAAAAGAAGTTTGAAGAAAACGTTCAAACATCTACGCCGACACCTTTTTCGACACCTTTTTCTCCCGAAAACTTCTGGCGTTGGACGTGGGTTGGGTTTACGGTGCTTGCCTCTTCGATGCATCGGCATCGGGTTTGAAAAGGAAATGTTCAGATGTCTACACTGGTACTTTTTTTGGGTAGTTCCCGTACGGCGATAGTGACAGGTTGAAAGAGGTGTTGTAATGGCAAAAAATGAAATCGAGCAAAAACAACATCAGACGTTTGATGCACTAAAGAACATGAGTGAAACTGGGCAAGAGTGCTGGTCTGCTCGTAAACTGCTCAAGGTTCTTGGGTACTCAGAATATCGACATTTTCTCCCCGTAGTGAGCCGCGCCAAAGATGCTTGCAAAAATAGTGGGCAGGCCATCGAAAACCATTTCGAGGACATTCTCGATATGGTTAAAATCGGCTCCGGTGCAGAACGGGAAATTGAGGATATTATCCTCTCACGCTACGCCTGTTATCTGATTGTTCAGAATGGGGACCCGAGCAAGCCGGTGATTGCCAATGGGCAGACTTATTTCGCGATTCAGACCCGCCGTCAGGAGCTGTCAGATGACCAAGCCTTTCAGCAACTCAAAGAGGATGAAAAACGTGTTTTCCTGCGCAATGAGCTGAAAGAGCACAATAAGCAATTGGTCGAAGCCGCTCAACAAGCTGGGGTCGAAACCCACCTCGATTTTGCTGTTTTTCAGAACCACGGATACAAAGGCCTCTACGGAGGACTGGATGCCAAAGGGATTCATGCTCGAAAAGGACTAAAGAAAAGTCACCAGATTCTTGATCACATGGGGAGCACCGAGCTGGCGGCCAACCTGTTCCGTGCCACGCAGGCAGAAGAAAAGTTGCGCAGAGATGACGTTCAGGGAAAGGCCAATGCAAACCGCACTCATTTCGACGTTGGCGCAAAAGTCCGCAAAACGATTGAGGAACTCGGAGGCACCATGCCTGAAGATCTACCCACCTCAGACGCCAGCGTGAAAAAGCTGGAACGTGAACAGCAGAAAAAACTCAAAGGGGACAACAAGGAATGATTCCTTCCAATGCTTGGAAGAGTTTAACCGCGCTGAAAGCGAAGCGATAAATAAATCTCCCTGATAAGTCTATGATCCCACAGAGAAATATCGAATGAGATGTTTCTTAAATGTTCAAATGTATACACCGACACCTTTTTATCCCAAAAACTTCTGGCGTTGGACGTGGGTTGGGTTTACGGTGCTTGCCTCTTCGATGCATCGGCATCGGGTTTGAAAAGGGACATGTTCAGATGTCTACTCTGACACCTTTTTTGACACCTTTTTCTTGGAAACGGAGTTTTTATGTCTGGTGATCATAAGCGGAAGTTGGAGCAAACCCTTTGGAATATTGCGGATGAGTTACGCGGGAAGATGCACGCGGATGAGTTTCGCGATTATATTCTGGGGTTCATTTTCTATAAGTATCTTTCGGAAAAGCAGTGTCTACATGCCAACGGCTTGCTGGAAACCGAGACGGTGAAGAATTATACGGAGCTGACCGATCCGGCGGATCTGGATGCAATTCGGGAGGATTCTCTTGAAACGCTTGGCTATTTTCTGGAGCCGTCCCAGTTGTTCGACACGATTGCGAAGAAGGGCAATTCGAAGGCGGAAAATGATGCGGGCGAAGGCGCGGCTTCGAACTATATTCTCGAAGAGCTCGATGAGGTGCTGACTCATATTGAGCAGAGCACGATGGGCACGGAGAGCGAGGAGGATTTTACCGCGCTGTTCGAGGACATGGATTTGCAGTCCACGAAGCTGGGTCGCAGTGTGTCGGCCCGCAACGAGCTGATTTCAAAAATCCTGACCCATTTGAACGGAATCGATTTCAAATTGGGCGATACGAAAGCCGATGTGCTGGGCGATGCCTATGAATACTTGATTGGCAAGTTCGCCGCCGGAGCCGGAAAGAAGGCGGGCGAGTTTTATACCCCGCAACAGATTTCTACTGTGCTGGCGAAGATCGTCACCACCGGCAAAAGCAAACTTCGGTCGGTGTATGATCCGACTTGCGGGTCGGGGTCTTTGCTGTTGCGCGTGGCGAAAGAGGCGAAGGTGGCGGAATTCTTCGGTCAGGAAATGAACCGCACCACCTACAACTTGGCGCGAATGAACATGATTTTGCATGATGTGCATTATCGCGATTTCGATATTCAGCAGGAGGATACGCTGGAAGCGCCGAGGCATTTGAACAATCGCTTTGAAGCGGTGGTTGCGAATCCTCCGTTTTCTGCCAAGTGGAAAGGGAAAGACAACCCGCTGTTTTTGCAGGACGAACGGTTTTGTGAATACGGCAAGTTGGCACCAACCAGCAAAGCCGATTTCGCGTTTGTTCAGCACATGATTTATCAGCTGGCGGACAACGGAACGATGGCGTGTGTGTTGCCGCACGGCGTGCTTTTTCGCGGCGCGGCGGAGGGGCATATCCGCGAATATCTCATCAAGGATTTGAATGTTTTGGATGCGGTGATTGGCCTGCCCGCCAATCTGTTTTATGGAACCAGTATTCCCGCCTGCATTTTGGTGCTGAAAAAGTGTCGTCAGAAAGACGACTCCATTTTGTTCATCGACGCCAGTGGTGACGGTCATTTTGAGAAAGTGAAAAACCAGAACGTACTGCGCGATGAAGATGTGGACGACATTATCGACACCTATCGCGAGCGGAAGGTGGAGGATAAATACAGCTACGAAGCGAGCAGTGCTGAAATTAAAGAAAACGACTGGAATTTGAATATCCCGCGCTACGTCGATACATTCGAGGAAGAGGAGCCGGTTGATCTGGAAGAGGTCTCGAAAAAGCTCCAAGCCTTGGAAAAAGGGATGGAGACCGCGAATCGGGAAATCGTCGGGTTCTGTGACGAACTGGGGATTGCACCGCCGTTTTAAGGGGAGATTTCAACCGCGAATGAACGCAAATGCTCGCGAATGGGGAAAGAATTTTCACCACGGAATACACTGAAAACACGGAAGCGGGCAGGAGCAGTTTTTGCCACAAAAAGCACAAGAAACCACAAAAATGAAAACAGCTGAAAAAATGATTCCCGATCTCCGCTTCCCTGAATTTAAGGGGGAGTGGGAAGAAAAACGATTGGGGAAAGAGTTTCCGTTTATAAGAAATGGATTTGTAGGAACAGCAACTCCTTATTACGCCGAATCAGGCGTTAAATATTTGCAGGGGAAAAATGTTAAGAACGGAGCCATTTCTGAAAATTGTCTGATCCACATCACAGAGGCGTTCCACAAAAAATGTCAGAAGTCCCAGCTGAAAAACGGCGATGTTTTAATGGTACAATCTGGGCATGTCGGCGAGTGCGCCTTGGTTACAAAAGAATATGAAGGAGCCAATTGTCATGCATTGCTGGTTCTGACGCCCTCGGACAATATCGTTTCTAAGTTCTACATTTTTTACTTTTATTCGTCCCGAGGGAAACGAGCGATTCAGAAGGTCAAAACAGGCAACACCATTGAGCATATTTTATCTAGTGATTTAAAGCCCATGCACGTTTTGACCCCTGATTCTGCCGAACAAAAGAAGATCGCAGATTTTCTTTTGTTGGTGGATGGGCGGATTGAGGGGCTGGAGAAGAAGCGGGAGCTGCTAGCGGCGTATAAAAAGGGGCTGATGCAAAAGCTCTTCAACCAATCCCTCCGCTTTGAAAACGGCAATCAGCCGTTTCCAGATTGGGAAGAGAAGCGACTGGGGGAAGTGTCTAGGATTCGAACGGGAAAGTTAGATGCAAACGCAATGGTGGATAACGGGCCCTATCGCTTTTATACCTGCGCCAGAGAGTATTATAGGATTGATGTCTATGCTTTCGACACAGAGGCGTTATTGATTTCAGGCAATGGTGCCAATGTCGGCTATATACATTACTACAAGGGGCGATTTAATGCGTATCAGCGGACTTATGTTTTGGATTTGTTTGAACAGAATATTTTGTTTGTGAAGTATTTCTTGTCGGAGCGATTGACCCAGAGAATTGAAAGGGAAAAGAAAGAGGGATGCATGCCGTACATTGTTTTGGGAACTTTATCTGAAATGAAGATTCCTGTTCCCTGCCTCGAAGAACAGCGGAAGATCGCGGAATGTTTATCGGCGGTGGATCGGAAGATCGGGCAGGTGGAAACGCAGGTGGAGCAGACGCGGAAGTTTAAGCAGGGGTTGCTTCAGAAGATGTTTGTGTAGGGCGGGGATTCCCGCTTTAGCGGGAAAGAGCGAAGGGAAAGAGCAGGTGGAGCAGACGCGGGTGTTTAAACAGGGGCTGCTGGAGAGGATGTTTGTGTAGGGGAAGTTGGTTTTGCGGCCAATGAATTTGCGGTGGTTTCCGAGGGTTGGAAGAAAAGTTTCCAATGGCTGGAAAGAGGCTCCCGCTTTAGCGGGAAAGAGCGAAGGGAAAGAGTGAAGGGTATGGAGTTTAAGAAGAGCATGTCGCAGAAACTGCGGATGGACGGTCGCGATTATTCGCGACCGGGTTGGTATTTTGTGACGCTGGGGGCGGATTACCATAAGATGCTGTTTGGTTCGGTGCGGGGTGTGGAGATGGTTCCGAATGCGCTGGGCGAGCTGGTGAACCGATGCTGGGCAGAAATTCCCAAGCATTATGGGCATATCGAGCTGGGGGATTTTCAGCTGATGCCGAATCATTTTCACGGGATTGTTCGGATTTCGCGGTCGGGCGGTGCGGGTCTGGGCGAGGTGCTGAATATGTTTAAGGGTTCGGTGACGCGGTTGTGGCGAAAAGAGGGAGCAGGCTCTCGCCACGGCGAGAAAGAGCGGGGCGTAAAAGCGCAGGTTTGGGCGCCGAATTATTGGGATGTGATTTGTTTTGAGCCGGAGCAGTTGGAGGTGCGGGAAAAGTATGTGCGGGCGAATCCGCGCCGCTGGGCGTTGAAGGGTGTTCAGCAGGGGCGTGTTAAGCAAAGCCGGTTCCGGGGTAATCGGGAGTTGCTAG
>JAOZMR010000227.1 GCA_029934215.1 Pontiellaceae bacterium
CAAGCGAATGTTTTATATAGACTTTTCCGGTCTTCTTATTTTTGGTTTTGCTTTCTCTGATGAACATAAATCAATGTTACCAGACGTTTTAGGTAAATCAAGCTCAAAAACTTCAGTTAGGTCACTACATTTGATTTTCTGATAAATTTTCACCGGCTTACAACGATAAAACGTCTTTTTGCGGATGAAAAAAGGCGATTTTTGCAAAAAAATCGCTCCCGAACGGGGAACCTTGGGTTAAGCTCAATTCACCCAAGGAACGAGGCTGGAAGCGCTCGTCTACGTTTTATGAAAATTCTTCTGTTTCCCAAGGTTCGGAACTCTTTCTTCAATCGGCAATCTCCATTCGGCAATGCTTCTCCCTTCGATATTCATCTCCTCTCACAATCGGAAATCGGAAATCTCCATTCGGAAATGCCTCTCGCTAGAGGAAGTCAGAGCGAAGAGATCGCAAAAACAAGCAGGTTATTTCTGCGCGGCGCCTTATGCCCTTGCGTTTGCACTAAAATCACGAGCCCAAGCAATCAATATATCTGAGAGCTGATGCGCTCGTTTAAGATCATCCGCCCGAATGGTCATTTCAATCTCCTGTGCTAACACGGAAATCTCTGGAAGCCCCATGGTGCCGCCCATCCCTTTGATGGAGTGAACCGCTATTCGTGCGGTTTCGTTATTCGCCGCATCTAAACCGGATCTCAGGTCAGCGGTGAATCGGTCCAACTCTTCGCAAAACGCCGCGATGAGTTCATCATCCATTTCAAAAGGTTCAACCTCAAATTGACAAATTCGTTCATCCAAATCTGGAATACTCTTCCGAACCATTTCCATTACGCGTTGCAGTGTTTTCATGGTGGGGAGTATACAGTTATCATGCGTTCTATCAAGTCGTACGATGAAAAAAAGAAGCCAAGGGTTGAAGAATGCCACAATATGCGAGAGGATGCCTTTGTTTAAGCCTCGTTTCTGTCCAGCCCAATTCTTCAAGAATCCAGTAATAGAAAGTCAAATTATGCCAAACCTTTTTATAGATTATCCGACAGTTCCATGGAAACAGGGATGGATTTTTTCGTCCAGCCCTGACGATTCGACTCGTTTTATGACCGGCGATGTCGGCGCACTTACTCTTCCGGATGCTTTATGGTTTCTTCAACTAGTCTCTGCATCCGAGTCCTGTTCTACGCGGCTTTTCAGCAATGGTTTGTCAATCTGTACAAAGAAAAATCCTGAAAAAAAACGTGTCGATACCCTTTTTCTTGCACCAGGCGTTCTGACCGGTCGCCTCTTGGAGCTCCCACCACCAACCCTCGTTGCTCAAAAGATGGAAACCACTGAAACTGGGCTCAGCTGGATTGAAATCGATCACCACACGACGTTGCTCTTTTGTAAAGGAGACCGTTTTGCTTTAGTCAGCGGTAAGCTTTCCAAGGAACAAGCCCATCGTAAAGCCGAGGATGCGCTGGAAGAAGATTTTGAGTCCCTCTTGCAAAACGAAACAGAGCGGCGTGCCTCGGTGAATGGGTTATTCAGCATTAATCCGCGTCACAATCCACCCGTCGCTCTTGCAGCCGAATCGCTGATTCAACGTCTTCGCGAGCGTACGCCGATCATTCACGGATTATGGAGCATCGCCGATGGGTTTGAAGACGAAACGTTCTCACTGAACGAGTCCTATGCATTGATCCGTGCATGGATCTTGATTGAGCCAGCAACCGCGATGGAGCTAACCAACACCTTACTCTCGCTCCAGCAGAGTACTGGAGGGTTCCCTGCATGGGTTAATTGCCTAGGCGTCACATCAACCGCCGCACCTTGGCCCCTAATTATACAAACCTTTGAACGAGCGTGGGAGAGCGTTGAGCAAAATCCGCTAACCCTTAAAAAATCACTTCCCGCCCTACGCAAATATATCCAATGGGCACTCCGCCGCTTCGATCCGCATCGCGACGGGATCCCTGCATGGCAGAGCGATCAGGAAATATTTATTCCTGAAAGCTTCGAGCGCAATAAAGCAACGCCAGACATCACCGTCATGCTACTCGAGGAACTCGAAGCGCTCCTACGACTCTGCGAAAAAAACCACGACTCGGAAGCCGCGATTGAAACGCTCACCGAACAGCGCGATCAGCTAGCACACAGCCTGACTCACATCTTCTGGAACCAAGAGAAAAAGTCGTTTTCTAATGTTTGGAAAAATGGACATTTCATTATCGAGCCTTCTTTCGGCTCTTTTCTTCCGCTCCTTTGGGAGAATCTGGATCAAGAGTACCGGACACCTCTGCTTGAAAATTTTGAAGAGACCCACGGGTTTCCGGGTCACACGGAGCCGTCTTCGTGGAAGCAAGAAGAAATCGACGACACCGAGCATCTACCCGCCATTCATCAATTCATGGCGTTCGAAGCACTCTTGCAGGCAGATACTAGCCGAGCCCTACTCCTCCTTTTTGTGCGCCGTGCACGCGAAGGATTCGCCGCATGGTTCGAACGCGAAAGCATCGAAGCCGCTCGAAGGGAAGCGGGAAGATGGAAGAGATCGGAGGTTAGTGACCAGAAGCCGGAGGTCGGCAACGCCCAATCAATCGGAAGTGCCTACCCTCTCGGACCCGTGATGGCTGCGTTGATTCTCACCACACAGCAAGAATTCCAGCGCGAAGCCGAAGGGAGTGCGCCGGTGGTCAAACACCTTTTGCGTGGAGCCCACAGACTCCACTTTAATCGATCTGACATACGCATTCTGACCATATTTGGCATTGCCATACTGATCACACACCTGCTCTACAACCCGAAACGCGTACAAGAAACCGATGCACGCGTCGCCGAGGCGGCGGTCAACTACAAACAAGGACAGCTCTCAGAGACCCTGCAACTCTGCCGAGCCTACCCAGACCGTCCGCTTTCACGTTTTCTAAAAGCCAACATAATGATGCTCGCCGAAAAACCGAAAGAAGCGGAAGAGCTCTATTCTCTGGCACTGCGGCAAGAAACCGGAAGCCCGTCCGCTCTCTTTGGATACGCGCTCGCTCTACAGATGAACGAAAAATACAAAGACGCAGTCCGACGCTACAACGACTTTATCGATATATATGAAGGACAACTTAATCAAAAAGGCAAGGAAGACCTCGTTGATCTAGCGTACGAATTTCTACGTTTAGCTGAAGCAGAATTCAACAGTCCACCGAGGTGGAAGCGTGTTTACCAAATCTCCATAATGAACGATCTAAGTCTATGATCTCCGTCGTTGTTTGGCGGTATCTTTTCTCCATGTCTGGCGACGTAAAGCCTCGGCTGCGTCGTCGGATTCGGCTCGCATATAGATGAAGTGGTCGTACCGTTCTTTTGAAATGGTTCCTTTTTCGACGGCGGCAATCACTGCGCAACCTTTGGTGTTGACGTGGGCGCAGTCGCGGAATTTACAATCCGGCTCTAATGCGATGATCTCTTCGAAGGTTTCGTTGATCCCTGCGGCTGTATCGAGATGCCCGAGTTCGCGCATGCCTGGCGTGTCAACCATCAATGATCCATTTTTAAGCACAATGAGTTCGCGCCATGTAGTGGAGTGAATGCCTTTCCCGTCTTTTTCGCGGACAGGGAGAGTGAAGTATTCGTCTTCTTTGCCGAGTAGACTATTGATTATGGTGGTTTTCCCGACGCCGGATGGCCCTAGCAGGCAATACGTATTTCCGGGTTTTAGATGACGCTTGAGGTCGCGAAGCCCAGAGCCGGTGGTGTTGCTGATTGCGATGATCTGTATGTTTGAGAGACGATTTTTGACCTCCAGAATTCGTTCGCGACACGCCTTCGCTTCAAGCAGATCCTTTTTGCTTAGGATGACAATGGGCTCGATGCCGCTGTCATGAACAATAGACAGATAGCGCTCAAGTTTTCGCAGATTGTACCCCTTGTCGAGCGTATGGACAACGAAGGCGGTGTCTATGTTTGCGGCGATGAGCTGGTAGCTGACTTCGCGTCCGACGGTCTTACGTTTTAGCTCGGTTTTGCGTTTGAGGACGGAGTGAATGACCGCGAAGCCCGGGGCGTTGAAATCTTTGCAGAGAATCCAGTCGCCGACGGTGAGATAATTTCGGTTTGCGCGTGCTTCGTGCCGGAGTTTTCCAGTGCTTTTGGCGGGGCGCGTTGTTTCTCCGTCACAGATATCACTCCATCCTTTATGGATGGCGGTAACGCGTGCAACAGTCCAGCCGTCACTGGTTGAGATGTCGGTTTGGTTTTCAAACCAGGAGCTAAATCCAAATTCTTTTAGTGTCATAAGCGGAAGTTTAACCGTTAGCAGATGTAAATGCACGCGAATGTTTTTGAATCATGTCTTGTCACGTTACTTGGTACGATGTAGTATTACTCGTTTTTTAAGATTTGTTTTTTTGTTCAAAATTCACCGGAGATAGAGTTATGAAAATGACATGGATGCGTTTGTGGGTTCTTCTTTTTGCGGGTTCGGCGTTG
>JAOZMR010000039.1 GCA_029934215.1 Pontiellaceae bacterium
CGAACTTCTGCGGCGATCACAACAATCGCCTTTCGGCTGTTGAGTCGATTTCGACACGAAAGCAACACGTATGGGATCTATTGTCCCCATCCAGTCACAATCGCCTTTCGGCTGTTGAGTCGATTTCGACTCTTCTCAAGGCAGTCGTACTCCAACTGACCTCCGACGATGTCACAATCGCCTTTCGGCTGTTGAGTCGATTTCGACAAATAATGTAGTCGCCGTTCTCGACAAACCGCACCGGAAGTCACAATCGCCTTTCGGCTGTTGAGTCGATTTCGACCGGAGCGCGATGCCCCAGAGCCGAGTGTCTCAGATCTGGTCACAATCGCCTTTCGGCTGTTGAGTCGATTTCGACGACCTAAGTAGAAGGTTCTACGAAAGCGACATCTTAGAGGTCACAATCGCCTTTCGGCTGTTGAGTCGATTTCGACATAGCTTCACTGCGGTTCAAGACGGTTTATTGACTCCACAAGTCACAATCGCCTTTCGGCTGTTGAGTCGATTTCGACAGCGCGAAAGCGTTGAGAAGGTGATTGGTGGAAACGTCGTGTCACAATCGCCTTTCGGCTGTTGAGTCGATTTCGACAAATTTAGACGATGTTGTGTATGAAACAGTAGCTGTTAGGTCACAATCGCCTTTCGGCTGTTGAGTCGATTTCGACATCTGATTTTACATTATTATCTGATGCTAATATAGTACAGTCACAATCGCCTTTCGGCTGTTGAGTCGATTTCGACCATCTAAGTAGAATATAAATGAACGTTCACCCAACCATAAGTCACAATCGCCTTTCGGCTGTTGAGTCGATTTCGACATAAGAAGCAGACCTCGCCTGTAGGTACCTACAGCAGTGTCACAATCGCCTTTCGGCTGTTGAGTCGATTTCGACAGAATATTGAAAATAGCATCGAAGGGGGCCATACACATGGTCACAATCGCCTTTCGGCTGTTGAGTCGATTTCGACGAGAGATGGAGTCAGCAATAGCAACCCTAAGATCAGACCGTCACAATCGCCTTTCGGCTGTTGAGTCGATTTCGACCCTAGCGGACCTGCTAGACGCAACGGAAACCCTAAATGTCACAATCGCCTTTCGGCTGTTGAGTCGATTTCGACAGTGCTCGGGGATTCTGGCTCATGATTGCATTAAATATGTCACAATCGCCTTTCGGCTGTTGAGTCGATTTCGACTGAAGCTGTAAAATAGGAAAGAAAATGAAATACAAAATATCGTCACAATCGCCTTTCGGCTGTTGAGTCGATTTCGACTTGAAGCAACTCCTGACCTTCGAAACGCTCCCAACCCAGGAGTCACAATCGCCTTTCGGCTGTTGAGTCGATTTCGACACTCGGCGCTTGGATGCGCTGCAGGGTCCGATGGAGGGGTCACAATCGCCTTTCGGCTGTTGAGTCGATTTCGACCCCTAAACGGGAACTCACTGACAACGACCTCTATATTCAAAGTCACAATCGCCTTTCGGCTGTTGAGTCGATTTCGACTATTAGCCAAGTCATTTTAAATGACGTGTTCGATAAGCAAGTCACAATCGCCTTTCGGCTGTTGAGTCGATTTCGACTATCATACCACAACACGTATGGATAATCAGTATTATACTGTCACAATCGCCTTTCGGCTGTTGAGTCGATTTCGACGAGTGGTCGGGTCGTGCCACTATTGTGTCGCTGTGCAACAAGTCACAATCGCCTTTCGGCTGTTGAGTCGATTTCGACTTAAGTGCTTTGAATCACCTGTGATTAACGGTGTGAAGGTGTCACAATCGCCTTTCGGCTGTTGAGTCGATTTCGACACACGCAGGGACTGTCATGGTCTCTGCGTGCTCCTCACAAGGTCACAATCGCCTTTCGGCTGTTGAGTCGATTTCGACGCAGGTTAAGATGGTATTATAGAATGTTGTTAACAGTATGTCACAATCGCCTTTCGGCTGTTGAGTCGATTTCGACGTCTAATGAAAAAATCACCCTGGTAGACGAACATGCTCTAGTCACAATCGCCTTTCGGCTGTTGAGTCGATTTCGACTTGGCGGGTTACAGTGGAGGAAATTCTTTGCACCCAGTCACAATCGCCTTTCGGCTGTTGAGTCGATTTCGACGAAGGTCAGCTTAACAAGTTCGGAGGCCATCACCCCCGTCACAATCGCCTTTCGGCTGTTGAGTCGATTTCGACATCTGTGACGATTGTGGACAACTCTTGGTAGGCACCAAGGTCACAATCGCCTTTCGGCTGTTGAGTCGATTTCGACTTAAGAGACTCTGCAGTCCCAGCTAGCTTATCAGCCCCTGCGTCACAATCGCCTTTCGGCTGTTGAGTCGATTTCGACAGCATACCAGGAGGCCCTACGAATAGAAGTAAGCTCTGGTCACAATCGCCTTTCGGCTGTTGAGTCGATTTCGACAGCTGATATTGATGTAGAGAAAAAGATTGATGAACTCTGTCACAATCGCCTTTCGGCTGTTGAGTCGATTTCGACTAAGTCTATATCAATTGCTGAGGACTTTGGGGTTGGAGTCACAATCGCCTTTCGGCTGTTGAGTCGATTTCGACTTCTTCGCTTGGATGCATTGCAGGGTCCAATGGAGGGTCACAATCGCCTTTCGGCTGTTGAGTCGATTTCGACAATTAGAAGCCGAGGAACCTAATTTAGAGCTGTGTGCTGAGTCACAATCGCCTTTCGGCTGTTGAGTCGATTTCGACATCAACAAACTCAAAGCCGAACTGCTTAGCTAAAGCTTGTCACAATCGCCTTTCGGCTGTTGAGTCGATTTCGACATGTGGTACTCCGTCACGGGCAAACGGAGTCATGGATAGTCACAATCGCCTTTCGGCTGTTGAGTCGATTTCGACCGACGCTTGTCTTGTCGCAGAGAACGTGATTACGCTCTCATGTCACAATCGCCTTTCGGCTGTTGAGTCGATTTCGACGTGTCGAAGCGAGGATCTGGATATGATCCTCCAACTAATAGTGTCACAATCGCCTTTCGGCTGTTGAGTCGATTTCGACTCGGTGGATTAGAAGGTATGAAGGTGACGGTAACTCACGAGTCACAATCGCCTTTCGGCTGTTGAGTCGATTTCGACTCAGACCTAAGTCGGCGATTTTACGAGAGCGGCATCCTGTCACAATCGCCTTTCGGCTGTTGAGTCGATTTCGACGCTTCCTTTGACGGAGTGAGCGTATACGCGTCATCAGCGTCACAATCGCCTTTCGGCTGTTGAGTCGATTTCGACAGGAGGCATACCGTCTCCATGGGGACTTCATCCCTTCCTAGTCACAATCGCCTTTCGGCTGTTGAGTCGATTTCGACTGAGTTTGATTTCCAGGACTCGGTCTCTTTTCTATTAGAGTCACAATCGCCTTTCGGCTGTTGAGTCGATTTCGACGAGGCTAATGAGCATGAAGTCAGGACACTACCTACCCTCGTGTCACAATCGCCTTTCGGCTGTTGAGTCGATTTCGACACATGCGTTCCATGGACATGGAAGACTTCGATCTTGATGGTCACAATCGCCTTTCGGCTGTTGAGTCGATTTCGACCTGCGATCATGTCGGGAGCACAGTCGGCAGCCAAGTACGGTCACAATCGCCTTTCGGCTGTTGAGTCGATTTCGACAATCAACGGAGCGTTGGATGAGTATGACCATCAAATGAGTCACAATCGCCTTTCGGCTGTTGAGTCGATTTCGACTCAAGAGCTTCGTCTACTGTGATGTTTATCTCCTTTGTTGTCACAATCGCCTTTCGGCTGTTGAGTCGATTTCGACACAGTTTCGACTGTGGGGCCTTGGTCTCACCGGAACTCTAGTCACAATCGCCTTTCGGCTGTTGAGTCGATTTCGACGGGATCCTCAGTGAAATCAGCTGAGATTCCTAAAGTTTCGTCACAATCGCCTTTCGGCTGTTGAGTCGATTTCGACACGGAGGTCATTTTATTAACAATGACAAAAACGAAAAAGTCACAATCGCCTTTCGGCTGTTGAGTCGATTTCGACTAATTCTTTTTAGCATCCAGGAGATCCTTGTAAAGCAAGGTCACAATCGCCTTTCGGCTGTTGAGTCGATTTCGACAAAGGTACGGGAGGCTATGCGTGATTTCGCATATACTCTGTCACAATCGCCTTTCGGCTGTTGAGTCGATTTCGACCTACTGGAGATACTGTTAAGTGGAAGTCTACGTATAATAAGTCACAATCGCCTTTCGGCTGTTGAGTCGATTTCGACTTGGCGGCGACTCTCTCCTTGGCGAACTCGGAGACATTGCGAGTCACAATCGCCTTTCGGCTGTTGAGTCGATTTCGACTTTTAACTAAGCAAGCTAAAGAGCGAGCCTGGAGACCCGTCACAATCGCCTTTCGGCTGTTGAGTCGATTTCGACAAGGACGTCGATAAACTCAAAGGTACGTTACGTAATCCACGTCACAATCGCCTTTCGGCTGTTGAGTCGATTTCGACTCACCAAAATTTCCAACATGTCGTGTTGGAAACACAAAGTCACAATCGCCTTTCGGCTGTTGAGTCGATTTCGACAAAACCGTTGATGTTGCTAAGATCGATCGTGTAATCAAGTCACAATCGCCTTTCGGCTGTTGAGTCGATTTCGACCTAAGTTCTAATTATAATAAAACTCGTGTTCAACGTAACGCATGTCACAATCGCCTTTCGGCTGTTGAGTCGATTTCGACTGTGCCCTATTTTGGGTCAATGATACAAGCGCGAAATGAGGGTATTTGACAGACCTCCATTTTTGACAGAGAAAACACCGCCGTTTTTCTAGGCTTCCCATGGCTTGAATTCTTATTACTCACTACAACTCAACCGTTTACAAGTTTCGACAGACCTACCCCCATTTTTAGAAAATTAAAGGTTCGTCGAAATCAAGTCTTTCGATATTGCTTCCAGCGGTTTCCATATCATCTTGGCAGGCTTTACAGAGCGGGTAAGCAACAATGGAATCCTCATTTTCGTTATAGGTATTGAGGAGCTCTTTCCAAAGTCTGGAAAAGCGCTCTTTAGACAGGTTGCATTCGAACAGGCTTTTTTGCACGCGCACGCCGTAGTCTTCGCAAATGGTGGCGATGCGACGAAGTCGGCGGGGAGCGGTGATGTCGTAAGCGATGATATAAAGCATGGGGGCATTTCCGATTGATGATTTCTGATTGACGATTCCAAAATAGAACCAGCCCTCATGCGAATGGCACTACGTTAAGCCTCTTTTGCACAGCTATTTTGATCACGAATCTCACGAATTTTCACGAATCTTTTCTAGCTCATTTCGATCATTTCAATTCCCATTCGTGTGAATTCGTGAGATTCGTGATCCAAAACTGATCCTGCCTGCCTGTTCGTTTCTTTATTTAGTTTTTATTCCATCCGATAGGGAGAGAAAGGGCCGGCGCCTTTGAGGTTGGCGTAGTAGCTTTGGACGGTTTTTTTGATTTCATCGCGCCAGGTGGTTCCATTGGCTCGAATCGGTTTTGATAGAACGTCTTCGTAGTGACGGAAGTATTTCTTAAGGGAATCTCGCTTGAGGAAAAAGCCGCCTTCATCGCCGCGCGGTTCGAAGTCGTCTGTAGTGAACGTTCGCAGATTAAAAAGCCGCAGAACAAGGCGATCGCACAACGGGGCTCGAAAAGGTTCGAGCAGATCGAGAACGAGGGCGGGTCGATTGTAGGCGATGGCGTGAAGAATGCCGAGGCACGGGTCTAGCCCTTGCGCTGCGACGGCCAGACGGATCTCGCTTCCGATAAGAGTGTATGTCCAAGAAAGCAGCGCGTTAGCAGGGTTGAGCGGCGGGCGACGTGAACGCCCAGAAAACGGGATTTCTTTTGGGAAGCAGTGGCTCAAGAGGCTGAAATAGTGGCGCGAGGCGCGACCCTCGATCCCGCGAAGTGTGTCGAGAGTTTCCGCCGGTTGGGCGGATTGCGAGAGAGTGCGAAGCGAGGCGAGTTCGTCGAGCAGAGAAAACCCGTGCGCCGCCGCTTGTTTTTGAAGGAAGCGGTGCTGATTGCGAATCTTTGTTCCAATCAGAATTCGTGCGGTTTCCAAAGCTTGGAAGGTTCCGGCTGTGCGATATTGGCGCAAGCGGGCTTCAGCATCGCCATCGCGCTGCGGAGAAAAAGCACCGATAAGCCTCCCATTACCTGAGAAAAGCTGCACGGGAATATTATTTTCGAGCAGCTTTTCGACGGAACGCATGGAGACGCGTGGACGCCCCGCCATACACAGGCGTTCAATGTCCGCGATTGGCACTCGAGTGTTTTTACGCACGCCGTCGGGGTCGCGGGTGATGTTTAGGTGGCGCGAGGCGCACGATGCGTGAATGTTGTTTCCAGACAAATATAGAATGCTCATATTTTCAGCTCACATTTCCAGTTTCGAGGGTTCACACAAATCATTAGCGATGATTCTGGATAGATCCTGTGTTGATGGATTCAAAATCTCCGACACCCGCACCGCGTGTTCTTCAATGGTTCGTTCCAATGCATTTCGAACAAAGCGTCCGTTTCCGAACTGCTCGTTCTGTTCTTGAATGGCTTTTTCAAAAAGCTCCACAGCGACTTCTTTTGCTTCTGGAGCCACCTGATACTGATTTTCGCCTGCCATACCCACGAAAATTTTCCATAGCTCCTCGGGCGAGTAATTTTGAAAGGTGAAGTAGGTTGAAAAACGGGACTGCAACCCTGGGTTGCTTTGAACAAACCGTTCCATTTCGTTTTGATAACCGGCTGCGATGACTACAAAATCGTCCCGATAGTCTTCCATTCGCTTCAGCAAGGTTGCGACGGCTTCCGCCCCAGTGTCGTGCGGAGAGTCTTTCGGAGTCAGGGCATACGCTTCGTCGATAAACAATACACCCCCACGGGCTTTAGAAATCAACTCATCCGTTTTGATTGCCGTTTCCCCAATGTATTGCCCGACCAGCCCAAGTCGATCCGTTTCGACAACATGACCTTTGCTTAGAATCCCTAATTCCTTATAGATTTTCCCAACCACGCGAGCCATCGATGTTTTTCCAGTCCCTGGAGGACCTGCGAAAAGAAGATGGTTCGACCGTCCCAGCCCTTTCATTCCTCTTTTTTTCCGTTCGCCCTGAACCACAAGAACCTTTTCCAGTCGGCTCAACTGCTCCTTCACCTCTTCCATTCCGACGAAACAATCCAGATGCTTGCGTGCATTTTTCCGTACGGGCTGTGGCTTCGGCTCCTTCTTCTGATCTTTAGTGAGACGTTTTTGAATGCTACAGACAACGGCATCGTAATCCAACGCGCTGTAGGTTGATGTTGGCGGGACGTTGATCGTATCACCAGCCAGCACATCAGGAAAACTCGCACGAGCCTCTTTTAGACCGATCTCAAAAAATGGATTATGAACGTGAAGAACCACTGTTTTTGTTGCAAGAACGTTTATCTCTAACGTGTTTCGATCAACCGAGATGCACAAAACACCCTCTTCGTGTTTTTTTCGATTCCACTCATCCTGAACACCAGATTCAAACGCGCCAACAATTGCATTGCGCTCCACATCTTTGTAGCGTGATTGTAATTGGTCGATAAATTGAGTGCAATTTGGCATAATCTTCTCCCTTTCGCTTTACATGCTATTTCATTTTGGTTTTGCGTTTTTCAAACTCTTCCCTGCCCCGTCGAACAACCCATGCGCCCGCGCGAACAGTAGCAACTCCTGCGAGCCACACACCTTGCGCCAAATGACGCGCCCCAGACAATGCTTCCCGACCTGCCTCCGTGGCTGGCTCCTTGATTCCTTCTGATTTCTTAGGCATCTCCCACACTCCTTCTTTATTTTCCTTCAAGTAAATCGTTAATGACGTCATTAATATTCCCTCCCGTTTCTATCTGGAACATTTCAGGGTTCTTTAGCTGCGC
Organism: Pontiellaceae bacterium; assembly: GCA_029934215.1. Classification (GTDB taxonomy): domain Bacteria; phylum Verrucomicrobiota; class Kiritimatiellia; order Kiritimatiellales; family Tichowtungiaceae; genus Tichowtungia. The sequence continues at coordinate 7,905 of JAOZMR010000039.1, forward strand.
ATTTTTTAAACGCTGATTCTTAATTAATTTGCACGTTCCCTTTCCAGCCTCGAACGCTCCAATTCCAGCGCCAGCAGCCACAGCAGCGGCTCCCGAGACGACCCAGACAGCCCCCGCAGTTACTAAATCTCCGGTCCCCCTTCCGGCCTCCATACCCATCTCCACCAAATCGTCGTTATCAAACACTTTTCCAACAGCCACACCAGCAATAGTCACGATCGCTCCAACATATCCCAGAGCAAAGAGCCCAGCCCCAACCAACAATCCACCCGCTCCTGCGACGGTTGTAACGACAGCAGAAACAACCGGCGCTTCTCTTGTAAGTTGAGGTAAGTTCGAAAAACTGCCCGTTACCGTTTCAATCGCTGACGAGGTGATGGATCCGAATTCAGACGAACTGTCAGACGAATATACCCTCGTCGGCGTATACTCTCGTGGACTTTCCAAACGACCGTTTCTCCGCCTTCGAGCCTCGTACTCTGCTGGGGTTTCCTTGTAATCGTACACTCTTCCATCTGTCGCAACATAACTCATTTCGATCTCCTTGCTTTGCCTACTCACCCTTAAAGGTCGGCGTTTTACGATTTTCCGGGTTTTACGCAGCTTTTTTTTCGGCGCAATACTCCCCGCCTCGCTGCGTGAACTTCTCGGCAGAAAACTGGATCTGACCAAACGCTTTTTCCACGCCGACATCTTGGATGAAATCGCTATACAGATGGGTGCCCGTGGTGGTATCGAAGAAACGTCCGTCGGGGGAAATCATGGCGTACGATCCACTCATAAGCTCATTATCTTCAGCAACCTGCTCAACCCCTGTGGCTCCAACCGACTGATGGCGGCGGATATAGTTTTGAAACTCCTCTGAAGAAACTCGAATATCTGTCCAATCCCTGGAAAACGCATCGTTGTTGACAGGAAGGGCCTGAAAAATCTTCCAGCGTTGCGGCGCAACGCGCTGAATGAAAGAAGTCATATCATCCGACACATTTTGGCGATTGACGACCGTGTTGATTTTCAGCCCCATTCCCAGAAGGCGAGCTTCATCAAGAAGACGAATCCACTCCGTTTCTGATATGGTATTTCCCGAAAAAACCCGTCCGATATTGCGATTAATTTCTGGATTAAGGCTATCGATGCTGACCCCCAGCATATCGAGCGTTTCCGTATAAGCACCCAGCCCGGTTCGCAAAAGGTTGTAGCCATTTGTGACGATCGACGTGGCCATCCCAGCCTCTTTTGCGGTTTTTACCAAGACGGGAAGATCAGACGCCAACGTGGGTTCTCCGCCCACAAAATTGAGTTTTCGGCAAGCCGCGGAAGAGCCGCTCGGCAACGGGGCGGCGGCGATGGCTTGAATGATTTCTGTCAGTTCGCTTGTGTTGAGGCGAGAGCAGGCAACATCTTGAAAGCCAGCAAAACAGTAGTTGCACCGTCCGTTGCACGGACGAATGAAGTGGAGATTGACGGTGGACGGAAGGGTTGCTTGTTTTTTTGTTTTGTTTTTCATACCCCCCTAAAGCGGGAGGTTTTGCGCTTTTCCGGATTTTTTATTTTTTCCAAAGCTTGGAAGCAAACTCATCCGGCTCTGAGCGTTCTCCGCCATATAGAAAACTCCAGTTTACGGAGAGGTTCGGCGACGGGTTTCCGAGGAGGCTTCCAGAGTCTGGAGGAAACGTGGTGTAGCGAAGGCGCACAAACCGATGTGGCGTTTGCTCTCCCAGTTCTCGATAGATCAGCTCAATCTCTGGGCGCAACCGAGCCAGCGCCTGAACGGCATAGCTCATCAAACGATTCCCGCTCGTTACATTGAAAAGAATCTGCTTCGATGAAGAAACCCCTCGAAAATAGGCTCGAAGCGTCTTCTCCGCATCCGAAATCTTTTGATCCGACAGCTCCCTTAGCTCCACACACGTACGTCCATGCGTCTCACACAGCTCTTGAATCTGCTTTGCGGGTTGCTTAGAAAACGTCTCATTCGATGAATGCCATAGGACAATCTTTGCGTCCGTGTTGGTCAGAAGAATCGATGCCACTTGCGCTTTAATATTCCCTCCGACCAACAGATGCAACTCATCCGTATCGGTCGGCCACGCATCTTCACCCGACTCCGTGGTTCCATCTCCGCTGACCTGATTCCAAGCCGTAGAAATTGAATCCGCCGAACGGATGATCCGTTTCGCTTCCATCTCTGGACTCACCTGCTTCAAGTTGTCTCGCGGAATCAGCCATTTCCGTTTCTTCAGCTCCAGCGCCAGCTTGTCTCCAAGCTCAATCGACGCAACGCGGTCTTCGTTCATGCGTCCCGTAATAATCCACAGAGTTGCGAGCCGCAGAATCACCGCTGAATCATTTTTCTCTACCGCCTCTTTCGCCAAACGAGCCGCCAACTCCATCGAACGTCCCTGAAAGGGTTCGGCTGAAACTGCGACAGCTTCTCCGATTCCAGAGACATGCCACACGTGAGCAACGGAGGGTCTACCTCCCTTTTCCGTGGAAGCAAGCGGAACAACCGCCATGGCCGCTGGACGTCCCAGCAGCTCGCCCAACGTTTCCTTTCTCTCATTAAACGGACAGGTTTCCGAAAAATAATCACGGATATCCTGCGGAACAGAATGCCCAATTATATCGGCGAATAGAATCTCCTCAACAATCAATCGCCTCCAGAAAGATTGTTTTTCTTCCGGAACAACATCCTCCCTCGCTCGAAAAGTTTCCAGATCTCGCTTCTCGCAAAATAGAGTTCCAAAAGAATGAGTATGCTCAAAAAAGAGGGCGCGAAGGAGATCCTTCTTCCAACGCGCACTCAGAAGAGGATGCGGCGGCACCTAATCCGCCTCCAACAGAATCAACTCCAACTGGAGTTCATGAGGCAGTAGTTTCTCAGAGATTTCGGCGGAGAGATCAACCCATACGCCGCCCTCGTCCGCAAGCAACTCCAGCTCGAACGGGACCTCGTGGTTCAAGAACACAACGCCGCTAGAAATGGTTCGCGTTGTATCCACCCACCAACGAGCCGTTAAACGGATGGAACCATCAGAATCGTCGACCACTAATTGCTCCTGCTTAGCAACGCCTCTATCGCTCGACTCACCAACTCCATCCGAAGTAACAATCACAAACTTACTAAACACAGAATCGCCATCAGCAGCCGCCATCGGGATATCGATCTCCTCGAACAACTCGGCTCGATATTGGCAAAAATCGTGTACAACCGACGGGGTTCGCTCTTGCAATCTATTCATCCGATGAGCCTCTTCATTCTGGTACTCCACTCTGGGATCGTCCGCACGAACAACACGCGCACCGACCCGCTCCGACAAATCCAAAGACAACGTCTCGCACGTCATCACATGGCGAAAAACAGACCAAACATCAACCTGCTCCTTCGCCGTCAAACAACCCTCAACCCAGGACTCTTGAATCGTTGCCTCAGAAATCGTTCGAGCATTCCAAAGGCAGATGGCGCGCAGATGGGTGTCGGCTCGTTGGAGAGAAAGTTCTCCAGAAATAGCGGGGACAGAATAACGACTGAAAGGCGCAACCAGCCAGTCCTCATCGTCCCACTTTTTCAGCACCGCAAAATAAAGAAAATCAAAACCCGTCTTCGAGCCGTCGGGTGCCGCAAGACGAATTTGCCCGCTCTCCACCTCCGAATCATACGGATGGGTTGGAACGCTCAACGTTTGATCGGCCTCGCTGGATAGCGGCAGATCTTCCACGCTCGGCTCTGGGGCATCGCGCTCCGCAAGCCATTGTGACAGCACATCCATCTGAACCTCAGACGGGGCATAGGGAATTACATTCGGTAGTCTATTTTTCATTGATTATCTCCTTCTTCACCCCTAAAGCGGACGGAATCCAATTTTTCCGATTTTCCCCACAAAAAAGTTTCCTTCTCTAACGCATCGCTCACAAACGCTCTCAAAACATACTTCGAAAGCGAGTCCTCCTCTCCATAGCATTGCTCGATCATCTCGACCGCCACAACCCCCACCTTTCTCTTTGCCGCATAAAACTGCGACTTCCCACAATCCGCCCGCTTCAACAAAGCAGGAGTAGCCAGCGAAATCCCATTCAACGTCGCCCACAAAGCATAACGCATCCGCTCATCGAGCTGTAAAAAGACATCACGACCCAACGAGTTTGAAATATCTCGAAACTCGTTCCGCTCCACCGCAGAAAGAGACGAAAGAAGCGAGGCAGATTTCGACATCGAATCCGTGTCGGACAGTAGATCCCCTTGGGTATCACCCCCCGTCTCGCCAATCGGTTGATCGATGCTAAACAACTGACCGGCTCTCTCTCGCTCCAGCGCCTTTCGATCCGATGCAACATAACTTCGCACAACATTGCGCATCTGAACCAAAAACCCTTTTCGAAAAGATGCATGCCGCTGAGCGGGGGGCATCAACCAAGCATGATCACAAATAAAATACTTATAGGTTTTTCCGCTTGAATGGCGGCCCGTCAGCAAACGGTCTTCAATATGCGCCCAACAAGCAGACCCCGCCTCGTCACTGGTTCCCGCCTGATCTGGAAGTGCCGGCAACTCATCTGTTTTCAATTCAATCCTGGTGTTTTGAACAAAAGAATAGCGCGCAAAACTCAACAAATTCTCCCGAGTTTCCTCCGCACACAAATCCAAATCGCAGGTCTGATGCCATTCAATCCAATCGGATAGCCGATCGTTCAATTGATTTTGCATGCCAATCCTTTCTCTTCTAACCAAGCCACAAGCCGATCATTTTCCTCGTCGTTCACATGCGACTTTTTCTTATTGGGGTTCACGCTGGCAAAAAACAAATCCAGCCCCAGAAAAACGGGTGTGCAAATTTTCCCAAAACAAGTGGTGCGACTGGCTTCCGAAGAACCCATTTTCACACGCACGCCCTGCCCTCCTTTTTTACTCCCGCCATACAGCATGGGGACTTTTTCAAAAGGAGTCGCCAACACCTCGCGCAGGATCGAAAGACCGGGATGCGAATCTCGGTTTGACTGCTGATCGTAACCCTGCACATTCTCCTTCCAAACCGACTCATCCACCCACCACAAACTCCCGAAATCGCAGCGATGGCGCGGAGAAAACTGCATCATAGAAAACATTCGTTTTGCCTTCGCCTCCTCATGCGACAAACAACACGACACATCATTTACACTCTTCACGAAACACACTCCTTTCAAATTCTAAAAACAGAAGAGTACCCCAGCAAACACAACCAATCAAGGAGATCGAACCAATAAGATTCATCAGCCACAAAAGAGCGCAGAGATCACGAAGGATTTATGGGGGATAGATCCACTCAAGGGATGGGTACCCGACTGGCGGGGTGGGTTTCATCGCTCAAACCCTACACACAAAAAAAAATCTATTAATCTTCTTCTCTACCCTCACCAGGCTATTCCTCTAGCGCTAGCGGGTGTGAAAAATGGATAAGAATCAATGATTAGAATCGATGCGGAACGATGTTTTTAAAACCCACCTTTCAACGCAGAGTCACAGAGGCGCAGAGCTACCATGCGCACCAGAAAACGATCCTTCCAATTATTAAATCGATTCAACACACAATACGGGTTATGTGTGTGTGTTTGACACTATGTTCGTCACAATCGCCTTTCGGCTGTTGAGTCGATTTCGACTGGCAGATGACCATCCTGAAGTTCATGGATGCTGCACGGAGTCACAATCGCCTTTCGGCTGTTGAGTCGATTTCGACATAACTCTGGCGGCTCCAATAACTCTGGCGGCTCCAATAAGTCACAATCGCCTTTCGGCTGTTGAGTCGATTTCGACCTGCTTACCATTTTTAAAAGACAGCGACTCCTGTCTATAAGTCACAATCGCCTTTCGGCTGTTGAGTCGATTTCGACAAGTTCAAAGACAATGATGTCTATGACAGACGACCAAATTCAGTCACAATCGCCTTTCGGCTGTTGAGTCGATTTCGACAGGATGTACAATCCTTGTGAGACGTGTCAGGGGGAGGACCTGTCACAATCGCCTTTCGGCTGTTGAGTCGATTTCGACAACGAACACACGATCTACATTACGAAGATCGGCGGACGTGGTCACAATCGCCTTTCGGCTGTTGAGTCGATTTCGACATCATCTTAGATGGAGCATTGAAGGCTAATGCCACTGGTCACAATCGCCTTTCGGCTGTTGAGTCGATTTCGACGACATCGGACATGAATATGGCATTGTAACCGTAGACGCTGCGTCACAATCGCCTTTCGGCTGTTGAGTCGATTTCGACGTGCAGTTGAAAGACGAATTATGGGCAATGCTCGATCCAGAGTCACAATCGCCTTTCGGCTGTTGAGTCGATTTCGACCCCGGTAGAGCACCGGGCGCTGTATTTAGTTTGATTGAGTCACAATCGCCTTTCGGCTGTTGAGTCGATTTCGACAAGTCTTTTTAAATAGAGACTTAGGCGTAACTTTTTGGAGTCACAATCGCCTTTCGGCTGTTGAGTCGATTTCGACAACAATGGAAGAGAACGAGAACAAAACAGTAAGCAAGGATGTCACAATCGCCTTTCGGCTGTTGAGTCGATTTCGACTTGGTATCATTAACAGCGCAACAAACCCCAAAGCCAGAGCTGTCACAATCGCCTTTCGGCTGTTGAGTCGATTTCGACTTTTTTGCGCCGTAGTTGAACAGCTCTTGGTGCATCGGGTCACAATCGCCTTTCGGCTGTTGAGTCGATTTCGACCTCAGTACCTTAGAGAGGTCCAGTTAGGTATCTTAGGATGTCACAATCGCCTTTCGGCTGTTGAGTCGATTTCGACTACTGCTTCCGGAACCGAGCTTTTTTTGCCTGTTCCGGAAGTCACAATCGCCTTTCGGCTGTTGAGTCGATTTCGACCCCAGAACCCGAGGACCAAGTATGAGGATGTACAATCCTGTCACAATCGCCTTTCGGCTGTTGAGTCGATTTCGACTCGTTATTCTGTCCCCGCTATTCCCGGGGAGCTTGCGCTGGGTCACAATCGCCTTTCGGCTGTTGAGTCGATTTCGACCTACCTCAACACACTAGGGCATGACCCTTACGGGATAGCGTCACAATCGCCTTTCGGCTGTTGAGTCGATTTCGACCTCCTGTAGCTCCTCCGGCTCCTGTAGCTCCTCCGGCTCCGTCACAATCGCCTTTCGGCTGTTGAGTCGATTTCGACATTGTTGATGTGGGTGTCATTATGCCCCTTATCCTCGAATGTCACAATCGCCTTTCGGCTGTTGAGTCGATTTCGACTGTGCCCTATTTTGGGTCAATGATACAAGCGCGAAATGAGGGTATTTGACAGACCTCCATTTTTGACAGAGAAAACACCGCCGTTTTTCTAGGCTTCCCATGGCTTGAATTCTTATTACTCACTACAACTCAACCGTTTACAAGTTTCGACAGACCTACCCCCATTTTTAGAAAATTAAAGGTTCGTCGAAAATAAGTCTTTCGGCGTTATTTCCTGCGGTTTTCATATCATTTTGGCAGGCTTTACAGAGCGGGTAACCAACAAGGGAATCCTCATTTTCGTTATAGGTTTTGAGGAGATCTTTCCAAAGTCTGGAAAAGCGTTCGTGCGAGAGATTGCATTCGAACAGGCATTTTTGCACGCGCACTCCGTAATCTTCGCAGATGGTGGCGATGCGACGAAGTCGGCGCGGGGCATTTCCGATTGATGATTTCTGATTTAAAATTCCAAGGCTTGGAACTGCTCAGGGGAGCGGAAATATTCGAAGTACCATTTTTCAACCCAGAAAACCCTTTATAAG
>JAOZMR010000228.1 GCA_029934215.1 Pontiellaceae bacterium
AAGCTGAATGAAACAGAAATCGTCTATCCCGGAACAGACCTCGTTCTGTTTTACAAAATGGTATCACCTTGAAACCCGTCGAGGTCAGGTGTTCTGATCCTTGGAGGGGATTTTTCAGGAGTTTGATTTCTGTTTTTTCAATCGTCAATGCCCCATCCCTCGGCTGTTCCTCTGACTTTCTCTAGCGTATCGGTTGTAAAAAACTGATCCAGTTTGTTTCCAATAGTTGGAACCCTTTTTTACAATCTGAAACAGGAAATCTTCAATCGGAAATGCCCCCAGCCCTTCGATATTCAGCTTTTCTCTTTGCTGCGTTTTTTACGGTGCGAGTTCTACTTCGATTTTGTAGAATCCTTTTTGATCTGTTTTATGAACTGTGTCGGTGAATGTTCCGGTGCTGTTGGTTTCCAAACATTGGAATCCGCTGAGCAAATTGCTCGCCCAAGAAATGGTGTAGACACGTCCGTTGATGGTGTTCCATTGGATGACTGAACCCGAGTTTAATGGATTGAGTTCAGAGATCATAAAGGATGATTCTGAGTTGGTTGGGTTGAGTCCGGCGATGTAGGCTTCTAAAACGGTGTTGATTCCGTTAGCGCATAGGTTTGTGGCGACGGCGTTGGTCGCGCCGCCGAAGTACTCTTGCTCCCAATCGTCGGGGATGCTGTCGGAGTCTGTATCGATCTGTGCCGTTAGATAAATGCTGTCCACAAAGCAAGCGTTTGCGGAGGCTTCGCTGATTTCCAAGGTTTGGAAGTGCGCGGGTGTGCCGTAGAAGGCGAAGTTTCCAACCCTTGGAATTCCGTTAAGTTCGAGGTTCCAGACCTTGGAAGAGTAATCGCAGAAGATTTTGATTTTGTTCCAATCATTGGAAAGAATTGTGGCGCCGGCGATTTCGATCGGCGTTGTGTTGCTATATGCGACGAGCAGGTTGTTGGCGTTGACGTAGAATACGGCGGCGGCTTCGGGATCAATGGTTGCGGGCGCGTCTCCGGGGACGGGTTTCGCCCATAAGGTGAGCCAGATATTGGTTGGCGAGCCGGCGATGGTGCGAGAGGCGGTCGCTTCGCTGAGGCGAAGGGATTGAATTCCACTTTCCGCTGTCGAGTTGGTCACGACGGCACCCGCATCTGCAATCCATGCGTTCTGACCGTTCAGTCCGCCGAGCGTACATTCTTCGAAGCTTTCGCTATAGGGCAAGTTTGTTTCATCCTCTTCTTCAATGTCGAAAATTCTCTCTCCGAGGAGTTCTACATCGTCAATATTCCAACCGCAATAGGCTTCACCGCCATCCGTTACCCCCATCCCCCAGCGCAAATAAACTGCGGACTGCTGATCTGCAACGGATGAAATGTCATACAGACAGGAGACCCATCCGCCATTCAACAAGGTGTCTGTGGAATTCTCCCAGACGTCGACCCACGTCGTTCCATTGGTGCTGACTTGCAGGTTTGCGTGGTCGTAGTTTGATGATTCGACACAGAGCCAGCGTTTGAATTCGAGTGTCACGTTTGTGTAAAGCGAACAGTCGAAGGCGGTTGATGTCAGATATTTCACCGTCAAGCCGTTTTCGTAATCGCCGCTCAGGTTATACCCGAGAACGTTATTTCCTGTAAATCCAGCGGTCGGATCTGGGGAACCATACGATCCGCCGCCGCCTGTAGGTTGACCAAAACCCCATAAGCCCTCTTCGTTCCACCCCGGATCAGAATCCATATAAACTCCAGCAATTAATCCGTCGTCAAAGAGAATGGATATCGTCGCTGAATCTGGCGACGTGAGTACTGCTCCGCCCGCTGGATTGCTCAACACCAAAGTCAGGGTTTCCTGTTCTTCTGTGCGAAGGTCGTCGATGATCTCGATGGTGATCGTTCCGCTGGAAACACCGTCGGGGAAATTCAGCGTTCCGTTGGTTGCCACGTAATCTAAACCCGCTTCAGCCGTGCCGTCCGTAGTGGAAAAATCTACGCGAACGAGCCCTTCGTCGCAGCCGGTTCTTACCACGTTGACCTGAAGGGTTCCGTTGGTCTCTTCGACGGAATACTCGGAGGCGCTCAATGACAGGATTCCCGCAATCACGGAGAGCTCGACCGTGGCGATGTTCGAGTCGCCACCGTCCGGCAGTGTTCCGCCGTCGTTTGCGATGAATGTGAAATGATCCGCGCCGATGACGTTCGAAGAATAGGTAACGGTTTTGCCGTTCCCTGCGAGCGTATAAGGAACAGACGAAATGGCGCCGGCGCCGGGGTCTGAAAGTGTGCCGTTGGAGGGAAGAGAGGTGATGGTGTAAGTGAGGATGCCAGGCGACGTCGGATCGCCCTCATCCGTCGCTTTGAGAACGAGGTTTGTCGATGCATTTTTAAAGAGTACAACGGAGGCGTTTTTGGCGACGGGCGGGGTCTTGGTGATGCGAATTCGGAACGCGGGATCGCCCTGAAAATTTAATCCAAACTGGATCCATCGGTAGGCGCCGTTATAACCGCTGTTCCCGATCAAAGAAGCTTTGGACGCCGCAAAAGCTTGCCCAATATCGAGAACATCGTTTTCGAGAACTTGTTCATAAAAGGCATCAACGAAGTGCGTTGATGGCCCGCCGTCGTGGCTTCCGGGGGCGCCCCATCCGGAGCGACTGCATCCCATATAAGCAATGGCGCCGCCCTGTCCGTTACGCAAAAACGCCTCGCTCAAACAGGGATCGTCGCTCTTATCGAAGCTTCCGGTGATGCAGGCTTCGGTGCAGACGATGGCGGTCATCCCCGTCAGAGACGAAGCCGAAGACGATGAAAATGAGTTGCCGCTTTCCATCTCCCAAATTTTTGTATTTCCGTGGGTGAACATATTGAGGAAGTACCAGCCCTCGTTTAAGCGGGTGCTGACGTTGGCGGCGGTCAGAGCGTAATCGCCCGCCGTCTCGGAATCCCACGAGGTCAAAGAGTCAAAGAAAATGGCGTGTTCGGTGCCCGCCACCCAGTGGGGGCGGATTTCTTCTTTATATTTGCGGCGTTGCCAGATCTCCGCATCAGAAAGCGGCTCGTGCTCCTGAAACTCGGAGAAACCGTCATCCATAATATCGATTGGGCGAGCGCTACCGGAGTAAGTGCCCCCCAGTCTCACGCCAAGAAAGATCATTTTTTGATAGAAGCTATCGGGCGGCGAATTGGTTTCGAATTGAGTCAATTTATCGAAATAGTTATCGAAGTCCGCAGCGGTGCGAACGGGAATGCGCCCAACGATCACATCGAACGCGAGATCGCCCTCGTCGGAAGACCCAGAGTAGTCTGCCTCGCCGTAAACTCCGTCGCCGTCCTCATCCCAGGTGCTGTCCAACCCTGAGTAATAAAGATCCGTCGGCATGGCTTCCTCCACCATGGAACTACACGTTACATAACAATCGCGATCTGCAACGATCGTGTTGTCCCCGCCGATCACGAAATAAGTCAGAGCATTATGAATGTAATAATCCGCGACGCAGTTCTTCACCTTCTCCTGAATATCCACGCCCGAATAGTTCGCGTCGATATAGCTCGTTGTCAGAACCTTCGTCGAAAACCCATCCTGCTCCGCTCGGTAGTCGGCGAGCCGCTGAAACGAGTTGGAGAGAGACTGGCTCGTGACAATCAGGTAATCAATATCACCCAAAGGCGTATCGCCCTTGGGTCGGACGGCTTTGGGCATCGATGCGATATCCTCAGGATTAACAACAAGCTCGGCGACAATATCCGCAAACACCGCGCGGCCTTTCGCGCTGTCTTTTTGGGAAAAAGAGACAGACTTCGATTCATAAGGAACATCGTAAGAAACCGTCAGATTCAAATTTGTAGCCAAATAGAGCCGCTTTTCAGCAGGAAGGTAACGAACTGGATTCAGACGAACGGTGAGATATGTGTAGCCGCGCATCGTGTGCCGATCTCCCTTACCCGCCCCTTGTTGAGGAATCTTTTCCGTCGCGTTATAAGCTTCCAAGACAGGCGAAGCGAAAACCACGGGGCTTTTATCGCTCAGCGGGCGCGGGGATTGGAATGGATAAACAAGAATATCTTCAGCCAGAACCATCTCCTTCACGGTCGCCTTCACATCGAACGGAATCGCTCCCGGTGGAAGCAAAATATTGACATATTTACAGGGCAAATCCGGATGTCCAGGCGTCCATAAAGGGGCATCGCCATCCTTCAATCGCACCTGATGAAAAAGGCCAGCCCTCGTCTGCTCGACCTGATCCGGCTGAAATGTGAAATGAAAATTTTTCTCCGCAGAAAAGCCCTGCATTGAGCAAATTAAAAACAACGTCAAAAACCAACGCACACGAACAGTAACACCTCTAGAAAACAGTCGCATCATCTCAACCCTCCAATTAAAAGCCACAGTCTAGCGGATTAAAAAACAAAGCAAACTGAAAAAAATGG
>JAOZMR010000229.1 GCA_029934215.1 Pontiellaceae bacterium
AGTCGATCACAAACCGTCCGCAACCAGGGTAAAACTAGCGGGTCGCGGCACTAGAAAGCTCGAAAACATATCCTTCTGGAAATTTTTCGGCATTATTTGAGACGGCCTGATTGGCCTCTTTTGTCTCGACTCAATAAAGTTTTGCAACATCAGCATCAACGAGAACCTGCTGCTCTCTCAGCTCAACAATCACATCTTGAATATCTTCAATCCGCACCACATTCATAATAAATCTCCTCAAGCCAAACAGCAAAGCTCACATATCTTACATCCATCAAATTACGTATTAAAAGCTCTTCTCGTAATATTGCTTAATCCGATAATAGAACTCGCATAACAAGTCTCTTTTATCATAAAGGCTGTTAATCACCCGTGCCGCTTCGTCCGCATCCTCTTCGTAGTTGTGCGCCAACTCATTCCTGTCGTAACGCAATTCGCGCCACACCCGGGCTTCCTCAATCAACTCTAACTTTTCCATGCGATTTAAAATATCAAGAAACGGCACCCCCTCAACAGGCTCCTCCAACAAAATTAAAATGGCTCTAAATAGTTTCTCCCCGATTGCGTCCTGAAGCTTTGAAAATCGGAACAGAAACTGATCAACAACTTTCACCTCTTCATCATTCAATCGAGCATAGCGATCCTCGGTTAATGGCATCATGCTCGACATCTCGGCCGCCGAACTTTTTATTCGGCGGATGTGTTTTTCACACTCACCCAACGCTCTCTCTATTTTCTCAAGCTTCAAGGCCACAACAACTCTCCCTTCTCCAACGCTTCTCGCTCAATCAGCCGACTCTTATCTTTCGACACGACAACATCGATTTTTTGCTCCCCAAGCAGCTCCTCTAGTCGCAATATAAAATCTTTTTTTTCTTCATTCGAACACCTACATCCAAAGGGCTATCCGAAACGAGATACAAATCTAAATCGCCGCCTTTTTGATGGTCATTCACCCGACTCCCATAGAGATAAATGCTTCCTCTGTGAAAAATGGTCTTGAATGTTTTTATAATGTCGACTCTTTCACTTTCCAACAATCGCATCTGACGCTCCCCACTCTATTGTCATACATCCCATTATTCATCTCTTTTCCAACCATTGGGAATTTCCCAACGAGCTACACTGACAATCGGAATACATTTCTAACTCGCTCGTCAGCTTCCAGATCGGACGGGTCATAATGCCAGCGCCGTTGGAGGCTTCAAGAAATTCGTTCCGAACCTTGGAATCCGTCAAGGTAATGGCATTCAACCAAAAGTTGCTTTTACAGCCTTCGGGTTCGTCTACATAGTCCGCCCATTTGACAAGCTTCCTGTCCTTCTCTTTGCGGTCGTATCTCAGCTCGTCAATTCCGACCGCATCGACCTTCCGATCTTCCCATCGACCCTCTATTTCGCGCCGAAAATCAGGGTTTGATTCTCGGACAAAATCTAGAACGTCATCGTTTTCAAGAGACATCAAAACGCAGATTGGTTCTCCGTACCGCTCAACAATCACCGGGTTTTTATTGGCGCGTTTAGCCACACTCGGTAAATGTCTAGCCGCTTCCGTTACACTCATGGTTGTCATGAAAACCTCCTTAAAAACCGATCCGCCTTCTTTTCATGACAAACCATCATAATCCAGACGGTTTTATCCTCAAGCCGATAATAAACTCTGTAATCGCCAATTCGTAGTCGATACTCGGGAATATCAATATGCTCCATCCGTTTCAAGCGTGTTCCAAAAGGCGTCTCTGGAGCCTCCACCAAAAAACGATCCATATTTTTTAGAATCTTCCCTTTTACATCCTTCGACAATCGCCGGAACTCCTTTGCTGCCGTTTTTTCGTAAGAAAAGGGGTCGAGAAAAGGGGGCGGTCCTATAATTTAATAAACTTCCGCTGTCTCAATTTAATCCCGCCGGAAAGAGAGTTGACCACGAAGACTCTAAGAACACGAAGGGGAGAGGTTATTAGCCACAAAGGAACGCAGGGAACACAAAGAAAAAACGGGGAGATTTGCAACATCTGCATCAATGAGAACCTGTCGGCCTCTTAACTCAACGATCACATCCTGAATATCTTCAACTCGTACTACATCCATAATTTTCTCCTCTAAAAAGAAACCAGCTCACCCAAACCTTCTTTCAGTTCAACGCCGGGCGTGTACCCGAGAATGTTCCGAACCTTGGAAATGTCAGCCAGCGAGTGTTGGATGTCGCCGGAGCGCGACGGGGAGAAGCTCACGTCTGGATTTACTCCGCAAATTTCGCCCAAGGCGCCAAGCAATTGAAGTCGGGAGGTTTGGCAACCAGCAGCAATGTTGAAGATGGAAAAAGCATTAGGTGCTAGGCATTTTGCACTAGAGCTCATGGCTAACAAGTTGGCTTGTACGACATCTGCAACATTCACAAAATCGCGGGTCTGTTGACCGTCGCCATTGATGTTGATTGGCAAGCTTTTTGCGATTCGTTCCGAAAAAATGGAGATGACACCGGAGTACATGGACGACGGATCCTGACGCGGGCGAAGACGTTGAAGTAGCGCAGGGCGACGGTTTCGAGTCCGAAACATTCAGTGTTCCGGTGAGGTTGATGTCGTGATTGTCGCGAGGGCGATTGATGGAGTCTGGAACCGAGACCAGTGCCGCCTCGTGGAAAATTCCGTCACAGCCTTCCGCCGCGTTCAGACACGTCTCGGCATCGCGAACATCGCCTTCGACAAAAGTGATCCTTTTCCAAGCATTGGAAAGATTATCCTTATGCCCAGAGGAGAGGTTGTCGAGAACAACGACTTTATGGCCATCTGCCATCAAACGGTGCCATGATATAAATCATAAACTGGAAATGCCAATTCGTAATCGTTCCACTCAAGATCTCCATTCTTCAATGTGTACGATTTAAACAATTCTAAATTCCGATATTTCTTAATGTCTGGATGAGCAGAATTTAAAATGAACCGACCAAAATCGACGACAACTCGTTTGGCATCATTAAACGTCAACGATAGTTTGTAACCCTCAACATAGTCCGCCTTCTCAACTGAAAGATACTCGCTCATGCCTTCACTCCCCCTTCAATCCGAACGCACTGAATGGACTTATGATATACAAAGTAATCCACCCATTTCTTTACGATGTCATCTTTAAATGCGTTCACAAACCCCTCGAACTCTCTGCGTTCTTTTTGATCTAACGGCTTTTTCCCTTTCACCGTTTTAACTCGAATCGAAACAACCCGCCCGTCTTCAATAAGCAACTCAGCCTTTGACTCCATTCCGCCATGTTTTCCATGCACATGAATCGGCTCATGTTCATTGCTATAAAACATGATTACGATTCCGAGGTATTCGAATAGCTTTGGCATCTCAACTCCTCTTAACAAATTAACTCGCCCCTATTTCTCGTCAACTGCTGTTTGACCTCCGACCAATTCAGGGTCGTTTCACGCCCTGAACGCACCCGTTGCTCTGTCTTCCTCAAAACCTGCCGATGTCAATCTGGAGATTCCGGCTATGGTTGTTCTCGGGATAAATCTGACCACAGCGTCTCCATCATTTGGAGTTTCTCGCGACGCGGCATACTATGAACCTGTTCCATTTCTGATGTGGTCATCAGTAACCCCCTTTTTCTGCATCCTCAGTCCGTTTGTCTCCCCCTGCCAAATCGAAATCATCAGATGATTCATTTTCTTCTGAAGATTGAACCCATACGATCAAGACATGCGCAACGGCGGGAAGCTTCTAAAGCTCCGTGCTTATTATCCGTCCGTTTTCTATGTCTGCTTCTATTGTTTGATACATTTCATTAAAAAAAGGGGTCAAAAAAAAGGGTCAGTCCTATTGTTTAATAAACTTCCGCTGTCTCGATTTAATCCCGTCGAAAAGAGACTGAACCGCGAATGAACGCAAATAAACGCGAATGGGAGAAGGTGGAATGTACGCGCAACGCTACCGCTCTCGGTCGGTCTGCTTATGCAGAAACTTTCTTTGCTGTTTTAGGCTGTGGGATCTCGTTCACTGATTCAAAAGGACGGGGAGATTATCAGCACAGTTCAGTTTGTTCAATATTTTTTGAACAAAAAAAGGGATAAAAAAGGGATACCAAAACAAGACATGACTGAACCGCGAACGGGAGAGGAAGAAGGTGAGAAGGCTTGAGGTGGAGAGATTATTAGCCGTGAAAGAACGCAGGGAACACAAAAGATAAAAGAATATTCACAAAGTCATGGAAGGAGAGAAGAGGAAAAGATTTAGAGTAAAGAGTTGACCGCTAATGAACACTAAGAAAAAAGGGGGCAGAACCGTAGCCTTACCACTTAAGCTCAAAGGTCACGAGTTTCCTCGAAAACGCCAGAGTGTCACCCCTTCCAAAATCAAATCTGGGTGACATGATCGCAAAATACATC
>JAOZMR010000230.1 GCA_029934215.1 Pontiellaceae bacterium
ATGAGTCGGAGTGAAACATTCCGAGGAGTCGTTCGTAACAGGAGCTTTTAAGACCAAGAGCACGGACGATGCTCGTCACCCCTGCCAAATCGCTTCGCACGCTCATCGCGGCAGTCGCCACAGTCATCCACAAAAACGTTTTCTTGCGCGTACACGCCGGTCTCAACTGTTTAATTACGCTCCACCATTGCATCCATAAACTCACGATTATTCCTCCGTTTGGGTTGACACTTTGCTGTATATAGCATGCATATGGTGTATATAACAAGCAAGAGAACCATGAGCAAGAAAAAGATCGAGGAAATGGTAGAAGAGATTGATGGAATAAAAAAGGAATTGATGGAGTTGGGAGAGATGCGCCCCGGCTCCCTTAGCAAGCAATACCGGAAACCAAAAGAGAAAGTTGGAGCGTATTATCAGCTCAGCTACATGCACAAAATGAAAAGCCGAACCGATTATGTTCGTCCACAGTTTCTAGAGCGAACTCAGGAACAGGTAAACACCTATAAGCGATTCAAAAAATTAACTGAACGATGGGTTGAACTGGGAATTGCGCACGCTAAATTGACTGTTGAAATAGCGGAAAAAGAGCTGGAAAAACAAGCAAGAATTCGTCACTCTTAAGCGTAGTGTTGCAGTGATGTTTATGGGCTTTTCATGCAGGTCGTTAACTAACTCATGGCACGGTTATCAAAAACAGAAAAGAGCCCGTAGGCCTAAAGACGGTTTTCAAACTTTTCTTGAAAGCGATCTAACTTTAGGCTTGACTTTAAGTTTTTTGTTTCGCAATGAGAACTGCTGACATATTTGTAGCTTTCAGGTCAAAGTGGCTGCATCTCCATCCTCTAATAGGTATATCGTTTTTTCACGCGATCGTGTGAGAAAACGATATACCAAATTCGAGACCCGTTGAAAGGCGCACTGAATCACTTTGATTATGCAGTCGCTTTTTGTTCCTCTCAGAACAGCCGGAATGCGATGGCAGGTCGCGACGGGATTTACCTCTCCGCCGTTTCCGTACTGCTCAGTTGCGGGTGCGACGTGGTTGATTCTGCGGTCGTCGATTTCTCACTCTGCGCCTCTGCGAGGAGTGTCAGCACCAGTCTGGTTGCAGAAAGTCTCCCTTAAAGGGATAGTGGGTACATTCATTTTGCGAGGCAAAACCTGAAAATCGGCGGTTTGTATGAGGGCTGGTGTTCAGGCGGAGTTCGTGTCGAAAACAGAGGTGCGAGGGGGTGTCTATTCTGCGGGTGTGATGACGCGGATGGCGTCGAGGCGGAGGCGGGCGGATGCGAGTTTTTTGTTGAGCTTGCTGAGTGCTTTTCGTGCGTGTGTGAGTTCTTCGTCGCGAATGTTTGTGTTGATTTGTTTGAGGTGTTCGAGTCGTTTGTAGTCGGCTCCTAGTTTTTCTCTCATGCGTTCTCGGGCTTCGGCAATGCGGGTTTGTGCTGCTTTTTCTGCTAGGGGGTGTGTGGCTTTGATCATGGCCGGGATTAGGTTTTGTCGAATCGAGTCGTGTTCTAGGAGTTTCCAGGGTTCGGAATCTTTGAGGTGTTTTGCGAGGGTTCCGTCTGTGGCTTTGCCGGTGTGGTCGACGGTGATGCTGATGGGGGTAGGAGGCAGAAAGCGGTCGGCGTTGAGTTTCGGGGAGGCGATTGTTTCTAGGATGTATATGGCTTGGAGTTTTAGCGGGATTTCTTGGGTCGGGTCTGTGGCGAAGGCGCAACTGCCGCGTTCGGAGCTTAGGATGACTTCGGTGGAGCCGGTGACCATTGGGTGGTCCCAGCTCATTAGGGTGGTGTCGGGGCGGGTGAGCGCGTCGCTGCGGCTGAAGGTGATGCGGAGACCGTCGGCTTTTAGGGGGAAGAGGTCGCTGAACATTTGACCGGGCTGGATGTGGTAGGAGACGGCGTCGAGTTGTTCGGCGTGTACGCCGTAGTGGTCGAAGATGTGGAGGAGGTGGTTTTTTAGGTCGGTTGTTTGTTCGCAGGTTTGGATTTGCTGCGCAATTTCTGCGCCGATTTCGGGGCGGTAGGAGGAGAGTTCGAGTAGACGGTCGCGACCCGCGGCGATCTGTTTGCGGAGCGTGGTGTAGAAGGTGCGGGTTTCTGCGATGGTTTTTGGGGTGACGTGCTGCAGTTGTTCGTTGAAGCGTCCGAGTAATTCGTGACCTCCGACGACGGGTTCGGCGAAGGCGTTGAGTCCTTCGTGTAACCAGCGGGTGATTTGTTCTTCTTCTGTTCCTTTGAGGTAGGGTACGTGGATGTGTACGTTCCCGCGCTGGCCAATTCGGTCGAGCCGCCCGATGCGTTGTTCGAGGCGTTCGGGGTCTCGCGGTAGATCGATGAGTATTAGGTGGGATGCCATTTGGAAGTTTCGCCCTTCGCCTCCCATCTCCGAGACGATCATGATGCGGGCACCGTCGGGCTCGGCGAACCATGCGGCTTGTCGGTCGCATTGTACAAGTGGCATCTGTTCGTGGAAGTGGGCGGTGTCGATTCCGGAGTGGGTTTTGATTGCGTTGACGATTGCGGCGACTTCGGTTTGGGTTCGTCCGATGATGAGTAGTTTCTCGGTGGGGTTCTTTTTCTGGAGGTCGAGGATCCAGTGGATGCGTGGGTCGTCTGAGCCAAGCGGCGCGGCTCCTTTGGGGAGTTCTAGGGGGACGATGTTGGGGATTCGTTTTGGGAATCCTGTCATGCAGCGGCGAGTGTTCCGGAAGATGACGCGTCCGGGGCCGTGCCGGTCTAGCGCCTCGGCGCGTTCTTCTTCGGTCATTGAGTCTAGGTTTTTGTCTAGGTCTGCGGCGACGTCTGTGTAGCGATCGTGTTCGGCTTGGTAGGCTTCGAAGGTTGGGTAGCGGTGTGGGTCGAGCAGGCGCAAGCGGGCGAAGTGGCTTTCGAGGCCCATTTGTTCGGGGCTGGCGGTGAGGAGTAGGAGGCGGGCGGTTTTTTTGGCGAGGCGTTCTACGATGTCGTATTCCGGACTGGTTTGCTCGGGCGACCAGTGGAGGTGGTGGGCTTCGTCGACGATGAGAAGGTCCCAGTTCGCGGAGGCGGTTTGCTCAGCTCGTTGGGGGTTTTCGGTAAGGAATTCGATGCTTGTTAGTATGAATTGGTCGTCGAGGAATGGGTTCGCCTCGGGTTCGCCAGCCTCGATGCTTTCGCAGCGTTCTTCGTCGAAGATGCTGAACGAGAGGTTGAAGCGGCGCAGGAGTTCGACGAACCATTGGTGGACGAGGGCGTGTGGTACGAGGATTAGACCGCGCTGAACCACGCCGCGAACAATTAGACTGTGCAAGACAAGGCAGGCCTCGATGGTTTTCCCAAGCCCCACTTCATCGGCGAGCAGAACTCTAGGGAGGTGGCGTTCGCTGACTTCGCGAGCAATGTAGAGTTGGTGTGGCAATAGGTCAATGCGTCCGCCGAGAAGTCCGCGCACGGGTAGGCGTCCGTAGCGGTGGCGTGCGTGTAGAGCGGCGAGGCGTAGTTCGAATAGGGCGTTGGTGTCAACATGACCGCCGCGCAAGCGGGTTTCCACGCGGTCAAAGCTCGACGTGTCGCAGAGCTCGGTCTCGCTGATGTGGGTGCCGTCGGTTGCTTCGTAGGTGATTGTTCTCGTGTTTGGGTCGTCGATGATTGTTTTGACGGTGAAGCGGTCGCCAACGCGAGATACAATCTCGTCGCCTTCAGTGAAGCGTGCGCGTTTTAGGGGCGCATTACCGATGGCGTAGTTTCGTGTTTCGTTGGCTGCGTGGTAAAGCACCTGCACGATTCGAGGTGTTACATCGCATATGAGACCCAATCCAAGCTCGGGTTCGGTTTCGCTGATCCAGCGTTGTCCAAAAAAGTATTTTTGCATAGCGAAGAAGAGTACGGCATCCGCCAGTGGATGGAAACCAAAGAGACGCACAAAAATCAAATTCAAACACCTCTTCGCCTCTGTATCTGTGAGTTTACTCCAATATTCCATCCTTCTTCGTGCAGGGCGCAAAACAGTTTAGACTGTCTTTTTTTGATGATTCGTGAAGAATTCGATTCTCCCGCACTCAATTGATAGTTTAACCCACTGATCGGTTAGTTTTCTGAATTCTTTATAGATTTTAAGCCGATCTTTTAACGCCTGTGCGCTGTCTGCGCGAACAAAACGACAGACCTTTTTTCCTCGATGCACGTACGACAGCTTTCCATACGGTCCGTGCTTCTTCGGCTCCGTCGGATGTTGGCATCGACAGCCTGGACGACCACAAACTTGATACTGTAACGAGATGCTTCCGGGGTGCATGGAGCCGAGTTGCGTCAACTTTTTTTGGATTTCTGTAATTTGGTAGACTGTAAAGCAAAATGCCCTTTTTTTGAAAGGTTCGACTTTTTCATGC
>JAOZMR010000231.1 GCA_029934215.1 Pontiellaceae bacterium
TATAAAGGGTTTTCTGGGTTGAAAAATGGTACTTCGAATATTTCCGCTCCCCTAACATGCATCTGCTCGGGTGCAAAAATTCATCCTATTTATCTTGCAGAAGTTGTGTGTGGCATATAGGTTTGTCTCGGTTTTTAAGAAAAAAAAGTCGAATATGAAAAAGTCAAAATTGATGGTTTGCAGAGCGGGAATCGTTTTGCTGGGTCTGCTGGCAGCGGTGGTGTTCGCTGTGGATACCGACACGGACGGAATGAGTGATGGCTATGAGCTGTTCTTCGGCCTGAACCATACAAATGCCTCCGATGCGTTGCTCGATACGGATGGCGATTCGGTGACCAATCTTCAGGAATCCATTCTTTGGACTGATCCTCTCTTTGCGGACACCGACCGGGACGGCTGGCCGGACAGTATTGATGCTAATCCGCTTTCTCGCGCTGTGTTTTTGTGGAGCAATCCGAAGTTTGCGACAGGTGACTCCTATTTTTATACGGGCCCTCTCTGGTGGAATAATGCGTTTCGGGTTGGCGGCGACTGGTCAACCAACGGATGGGAAGCGGGCAACGGCCTCAGCAACAATATCGGTTCTCTGAATATTCAGGTGTTCCGTTCTCTTTTGACGAATGATGCCGTTTTGGATGTCGAACTGTTCGATTCCACCAACGCATCTTTGTTCGCCGCGCTATGCGATTCGAATCAGGCAGTGATTGTCAGTGACCTTTATGGAAACATCGTGACCGGTTCGCAGGAGGTTGTGACCCGTCGTTTTGCCATTCCATTTTCTTCTTACAGTAACGCCTCCATTTTGCGCCTCTGGCGAGGAACAGGTGATATTACGGTTTACAGCTCTCTGATGTACATCGACGAAGATGGCGATGGCGTGGATGCCGATCAAGAGTTGCAAGCAGGCACATCGGACAACGACGCGGATTCCGACGATGACGGACTCAATGATTTCGCCGAGCTGTTTTTGACGGACACCAACCCGCTGGATGCAGACTCCGACGACGACGGATACGATGATCAAGCCGAAGTGACCGCCGAAAGCGACCCGAACGACGATCAGTCGTTTCCCCCGTACGCCGTTTTGTTTACTCTTCCTTTCAGCGAAACATTTGAGGAGCGTTCGGCTGGTGATTTGGACGGTCAGAACGGTTGGGAAGTCAACGATGGCGGAGTCGCCATTGTGCAGAGCAATACCGTTTTCAACGGCGAGCAGGCACTTTCCGTTACCGATGCCAGCGTTTCCCACGAATTCACCGACGCTCAAACGAACGTCTGGATTTCGTATCGTCTCAAAGCCGTTCCGGGGTCGGAGCCGCAGGATCTTCCGGCGGATATGGCGGTTGTCTTTTATGTGAACGTCGACAGCTTCCTTTGCGCCTATAGCAACCAAACTGCCATCACGCTTCCAGTCACGGTTTCCAATGATTGGAACCGTTTTGACATCCACTCTGACTTTTCTTCCAAGCATTGGAACATGCGCTTCAATCGAGAACTCGTCGTAGACAACTTTCCCTTCTATGGCTCACCCGATGCATTTTCGATCCTTCGCGTGGATGGAACCGGAACGTATATGGACGACGTGCAGGTCGTCTTTGAAAACCCCGACCGCGATAACGACGGCTACACCAACGACGAAGAAACAGCGGGCGGAAGCAACCCCGACGATGCAGGCTCCATTCCCGTCAGCGAAGTCACCGTTTCTGGAACTATCATTTATGAAGGTGTTCAAACCGGAACCGTTCATGTGATTGCCACAACCGTTTCCAATGGTTGGAACTCTGCGGCGAACGATCAACTCACCGAGCTGGGTATGTACAGCATTTCCAGCGTTCCTGCACTTTCCAATGTCTGGATCAAAGCCTGGCTGGACAGCGACGGAAACGGCGTGTGCGATCCGTGGGATGCAAAGGGGCTCGTAGAAAACCCGCTCTATCTGAGTTTCCCGAAAAGCGGAGTCAACCTGATGCTGAGCGATCCGCCGGACAGCGATTCCGACGGATTGCCCGATTGGAGAGAGCTTGAATTGGGAACGAATCCGGATGAGCAGGACACCGATGGAGACGGATTGTCTGATTATACCGAGGTTCACTCGGCGTATCGAGTGGTTTGGATGACTGCCAAATGGAACGAGGCGAAGCTGGATGCTGAACGGCGCGGCGGGCATCTGCCGGTGATCACGAGCGAACAGGAGCATGACGATATGGTAGAGGCTCTTGGGGAAGAGCCGTTCAATCAGTCTTTGCTTTGGATTGGTGCGTCTGACGAGGCGGAAGAAGAGGTCTGGGAATGGGTGACGGGCGAGGCGTTCGATTATACACGCTGGGCGAATAACGCACCGAATGCTGGGGCTGATTCTCAAGATGGTCTCGCTTATAAAAAAGGTTCTTCGCATCAATGGGATGATCGTTCGTGGCGTTCGGGCGGATACATTCTCGAATATGAAAACGGCTTGGATCCCTTGAACCCGGATACGGACGGCGACGGCGTGACCGATGGTGATGAAATCCTTCTTGGGATTAACCCCGTAGGCAGCGATACCGATGGCGACGGCGTAACCGACGGGAACGAAATCAGTCTGGGCACCGACCCGTTTTGTACGGATTCCGATGAAGATGGCTTAACCGATGGCGAGGAAGTTGCCGCCGGAACCGATCCATTGCTGGTCGATACGGATGGCGATGGTCTTTCCGACAAGAAAGAGCTGAAAGACTCCAGATATCAAGTGGTGAAGAAATGCCTGACTTGGCATGAGGCTAAACGGGATGCAGAACTGCGAGGCGGACATTTGGCGACTGTGACCAGCGAGGAGGAGCACCAGAAGATTCTCGACACGGTCAGCGTGCAAGCTCTGCGCGACTACAGACCTTGGGTCGGGGCAACCGATGAAGTGGAAGAGGGTCAATGGACGTGGGTTACTGGCGAGGTGTTCGAAACCACCCGCTGGGGAGGCGGAAGGCTGGATCAAACGACCGGACTTCAAGATTGGGCTTATTATCTGGGAACATCATGGGACGATGCAGAGGCGAAGAATCCAATCCCTTATCTGTTGGAGTACGAACTCGCGCTTGATCCATTAAATCCTGATACGGACGGTGACGGCATCAATGATGGCGACGAACTCACATTGGGCACCAGCCCGCACCGTGTTGATTCCGACGGCGATGGATTCAGTGATCAGGAAGAAATTAATCTTGGGATGAATCCTTCCTTGCAGTCCGTTGTCTCCCCAATCTGTTTGGAAGGTGCGGCGCGCTTCGCGAAGCTCGCGAGAATATCGAATGTCGAACAAGGAATTTCGAATGTCGAAGTGAATAGAGGAGCGGGGGATCGCTGGTTCTTTGATATGCCCCTGGATGAAAATAATGAAGAAACGGCTATCTCCGTTTCTTTCCAGAACGGAGCATTTGAACGCACGGTTCAGGCTGAATGGATTCCTTTCAATATTTTGCAGGAGAGCCAGAGCAACCTAATGGTTCGTCTCGGCGACTCCGTTAAACTTACGGCGTTACCGGAAGGGTGGAACGGCGGACAGTTCACGCTGTGGCTCGATGGCGAAGAACATCGTTCGCCTAACTGTAATCCGCTTGTTTTTGCGTTTGATCAGCCCGGCACAACTGTCGTTGATGCAGAGTATCGCAAAGGCAACCAGAGAATTGAAAAACAGTTCACCGTAACGGTCGTTGATTGGGGATTTTCCGGACAGGCTCCTGGCTGCATGCTGGATCGTACACGCGAATGGACAGTTGATTTGCCCGAAGGTGCCGTTTTAGAGGCGGATGACTCTATTTATATGGAAATTTTAACCTCTCTTCCAATAACGAATAACCAATCACAAATAACCGTTTCGTTGAAAGCCAATGAGGTCAATGGGGATCACATCCTTGTTTCAAGGTTGTATTCCGGAGGGCCTGTACTCGCAACAACGAAACTCTCTCCATTCTGGGTGCAGTCCGGCGTCGACCATGTCATGCGGGTCGTCGAACGCTACGAAGATAGCGAGCTATGGGAAACCACCACCGTCGCCAAGCATCTGCCCGATGGCGTAGAGGTACTCATTGATGTCTTTGCTGGCGGCGTGGTGCTCGACGACTACACCATTGAGCGCTGGCTCACAAGGAATGACTTTGAACCAAATGGGGAATATATCTTCCGGCTCTTCCACCCCAATAACCGCGACGGCTCCACCTGCTACCGCATGGAAGTTCATCAGAACGAAACCCAGATCGGCGAAATTCGGTAATAATAACCGCGGGGTTTAAAATATTGTCAACAAAGAGAAATGAAGCAGATGAGGTCTAGTTAGAAAGGCTTTTGTTATGAGTAACCGTTCACAGGGGGCAGAAATCCGGAGAATTCTAGTTTCCTTTTTTGGGA
>JAOZMR010000040.1 GCA_029934215.1 Pontiellaceae bacterium
ATTTCCGATCAGAAATCGCTCAATTGACATGCACCTTAAAAAGACTGCCGGCTGGTGGTCGTTTTTTTTTGAATGGATTTCGACGATAAAAGCATGCTTTAAAAGGAAACGGTAAGATTACGGATTTGTTATTTCGTGGTTTAATTCTCTTCCGTTTCGATGTAGTCTCCTGCGTATGAATTTAAAACTAAAAACGGGTGTTTTACTACACATCACTTCCCTCCCTGGAAAATGGGGCATGGGCGAACTCGGGCAAGATGCTCGAAGATTCGGCGAGTTTCTCGCCGAATCCGGCCAGAACCTTTGGCAAATCCTCCCAACAGGCCCCATTGGCTATGGCTTTTCACCTTATTCTTCCAGCTCGGCGTTTGCCGGTAATCCTTTGTTGATTAGCTTCGATGAGCTGATCGAGGAGGGCCTGCTTTCTGAAGAATGCCTCAGCTCTTTCCCTACGTTCGATGCGAATGAAATCGATTTCCCTGCGGTGATCGACGCTCGAATGAGTGTCCTTAACGGTGTTTGCGAGCGGTTTGTCTCAACACAACCGTTCCTTGCGTTTTGTGAAAAAGAGGCGTCCTGGCTCGATGAGTACGCATTATTCGCGTCCATCCGAGAAGCGAACGATGACCGCCCATGGACGGAATGGCAGAAACCTCTGCGCGACCGCGATTTCCAAGCATTGGAAGATTTCTCCGAAACTCACGCATCCGAGATCCGCCGGCACAAAATCCTTCAATTCTTGTTTTCCAACCATTGGAAAAAAATGAAGGACTTTTTCCAAACCTTGGAAATTCAGATTGTGGGCGATATTCCGATTTTTGTCGCGGGCGATTCTGTGGATGTCTGGGCGAACCGTGATCTGTTTTTTCTGAACACCGATGGCAAACCCTCCGTCGTTGCCGGCGTTCCGCCGGACTATTTCAGCGAAACCGGACAGCGTTGGGGGAACCCTCTCTACAACTGGCCGGAGCACAAAAAAACGAACTACGCTTGGTGGACAGAGCGGATGCGTCGAATCTTTGAAATGGTTGATGTCGTCCGCATCGACCATTTTAGAGCCTTCGAGGACTACTGGGAAATCCCCGCAGAGGAGCCGACCGCGATGAAGGGTCGCTGGGTGAAGGGACCCAATCTTGAGTTTTTCCAAACCTTGGAAGAAAACCTTCGAGCCATTCCAATGTGTGGAACAAATTTCTGTTTAGCGGATCAAGTGATCGCAGAGGATCTGGGTGAAATCACAAAAGAGGTTGAGAAGCTTTGCCTGGACTGCAAGTTTCCAGGAATGGACGTTCTCCACTTTCGATTTGGCGAAACCGAAATGAAGACGCTCGGATATCAGCCAGAGGGATCGATCGGAAATCGCGTGGTCTATACAGGAACACACGACAATAACACATCCAAGGCGTGGCTGAAGAGTCTTCCCACCGAAGAAACCGATCGAATTCGCCGCTATTTAAACCTGAAGAAAAACCCGACGGTTCGAGACCTCTGCGAGCTTACGCTTCGGTCGCCCGCGAAATGGGCAATCCTACCCATGCAAGATATTCTAGGCCTCGGCGCATCCGCTCGAATGAACACCCCAGGAACCACAAAAGGAAATTGGCGTTGGCGCTTTTCCTGCGAACAGATCACCCCAAAGCTCAAACAATGGCTCAGTGAAATAACCAAGGAAAGATCATGCTAAATCAATTCGTTACCTTTTTTAGCGGATTCTCTTGGATGAGCGATTGGATGGCGAACGGCCTCTCGGTTTCCTTGATTTTGTCCGGAATCCTTGCCGCCGCTCTTGCGAGCTATATCGTGATGTATCGCCTCCTTCAACAATGGATTAATCGATGGATTCAGAAAACGAAGAATCAGTGGGACGATGCCTTCATGAAATCAGGGGTTTTTCGTCGAACGCTTCGGCTCTTTCCGCTTTTCATCGTATACATTGGTGTGGAACGGATGTTGGTTTCCTCGGGTTCCAGCCTCTTCCTGAGTCGCGTGATTTATGCGCTAGTGATTATATCGGTCGGTCGGATCATACAAGCACTCCTTGATTCAGCAGGACTGGTTTATCAGTTAATAAACATGAAAGACCGTCGCCCCATTACTGGATATTTGCAGGCCACAACCATTCTTCTATATATATTTGTGAGCATTTTTGCGACAGCAACCGTTCTCGGCAAATCGCCTTGGGGGCTTTTCAGCGTGTTAGGAGGATTAACCGCTGTGTTGTTGCTCGTGTTTAAAGACACGATTCTAGGTTTTGTTGCGGGCGTTCAACTGGGCGCGCACGACATGGTGCGAGTCGGAGACTGGGTTGAAATGCCGAAATACGGAGCAGACGGAAACGTCGTTGCTCTAACAGTCAACACCGTAAAAATCCAAAACTGGGACAAGACCATTTCGACCATTCCAACCTACGCAATGATTTCCGACTCCTTCAAAAACTGGCGCGGCATGTCGGAATCGGGCGGACGACGTATCAAACGCGCCATCTATTTAGACATGACCAGCATTCGCTTTGTTGACGACGCCATGCTTTCTCGCTTCCGAGAATTCAACCTCCTCTCCACATACGTCACGGACAAACAAAGAGAAATTGATAAGGAAAACAAGGAAAACGCTATCAAAGACGACCATCTCGTGAACGGACGTCGACAAACAAACGCTGGGATTTTTCGAGCCTACTTAAACCAATATCTGAGCACACATCCATTAATTCACGACGAAATGACATTTCTCATACGTCAACTTCAACCGACTGCGCAAGGCCTACCGATAGAAATATATGTGTTTAGCAAAGACATCGTTTGGTCGAATTACGAAACGATACAGTCCGACATATTTGATCACATTTTCGCGATCCTTCCTGAATTTGACCTACGCATATTCCAAAGCCCCTGCGGCGCAGACTTTATAAAATGCCTTTAAGGTCAAAGTCACAACACTCGTTTTTTGGGTTGATTTTCTAAACGGCACGTTAAGCTTTTGGGTTGATTTTCTAAAATCAACCTGTACATTTCCTGTCTAAAGAGTCGTACAAGAGAGGTTATATTATGGAACGAAGTGCTGAAAAAGAACTGCTGGACTGGAAAAACTCTACACGCCGAAAGCCTCTGGTTGTTCGCGGTGCCCGTCAAGTTGGCAAAACGTGGTTGATTGAAAAGTTTTTGGCCAAAGAATTTGCATCCTTCGTGAAGATCGATTTTGAAAAAAATCGTGATCTGCATCGTCTTTTTGATGAAAATCTTGATCCGAAAAAAATACTCTCCCTGTTAGAGATTAGCTTCGAGCGTATCCTTCCAGGGAAAACACTACTGTTTTTCGATGAAATCCAAGCCTGTCCTCGTGCGCTCATGGCTCTTCGGTATTTTTATGAAGACATTCCAGAGCTTCATATTGTTGCAGCCGGTTCTCTCCTCGAATTCGCCTTTGGGGAAATCTCTGTTCCCGTCGGGCGGCTGCAATATCTGCATCTGTACCCAATGACCTTCTTTGAGATGCTCAACGCAACCGGAAAAAAGATGATGGCGAAATGTACTCAAGACGACCCAGCATCCATTTCCTTAATTACACACGAGCAAATTCTTAAAGAGCTAAAAATCTACTTTTTCGTAGGAGGCATGCCGGAATGCGTAAAAGTCTGGCGTGACACGTCGTCACTAAAAGAGGTCTCTTTCGTTCACTCTGAAATCATAGAGTCCTATCAAGACGACTTTTCAAAATATACACCCAAAACGGATCCTACCTGTCTTACCGCCGTTCTTTTAAGCGTAGCAAAACGTGTGGGTGAGCAGTTAAAATATACTCGCCTTAATGAAGCTCACAGTGGACCAACGAACCGAAAGGCGTTTGATCTTTTAACGAAAGCCCGAGTTCTACACAAAATTCCGGCATGCAATCCGTCCGGCTTACCGCTTGGAGCCACAGCGAACCCAGGATGCTTCAAAGCGGCACTTCTCGACATCGGAATCATGCAACGCCTCTGCAGAATTCCGATTGATGAAGAAATTCATCAAGAAAAATTACTCTCCATTTACAACGGAAAATTGGCGGAGCAGTTTGTAGCTCAGGAACTACTGGCAAACGGAAGTAATCCTCTTTATTACTGGTCGCGTGCCACACGTGGCAGTAACGCTGAGGTCGACTATCTCATTGTCCAAAATGGAACGATCTACCCGGTGGAGGTCAAGTCTGGCGCAGCGGGTGCATTACGAAGTCTGCATCTCATGCTAAAAACCTACACGAACTGTCCAGAAGGTCTGGTCTTTTCATCCAGACCTTTTGCACGGCTCCCTGAACAAAAGTTGATCTTCCTGCCTCTTTACACCGCCGCCGCTCAGATAAGATAGCCTGGTTTTTCCAACCCTTGGAAAATAGAGATTTTCCATGGAACAGGTGCATTTTGAAAGTAGCGCGAGCGTCTCGCTCGCAGGAATGGCAAGCGAGATCCTCCTGCGCAAAAGGCTATGGCGCGACAACCTGCTCGCTGTACGTTTTTTCAATGCTTGGAATCTGAATCTGATTATAGGTTGAGGTGGTAGCGGGTGTGTTTGAGTTCGCCTGTGCGGGTGAGGGCACCTTTGGCGACGAGTGCTTGTAGGTCGCGCGTGGCGGTGGCGCGAGGGGCGTGGGTGATGCCAATATAGTTCGCGGCACTTAAGCCGCCTTGAAATCCATCAGGGCCTTCTTTGAATATTCGATTGAGAGCTTTTTGCTGTCGTGCGTTGAGCGATCCGTCGAGGCGAGGTGTGCTTTTTCGCAGAGGGCGCGGGCAATTCGCCCGTTGCCGTCTTCGAACGGATGGATGCAGACAAACCAGAGATGAGCGATCCCGGCATGACTTAGTGCCGGAAGGGTTGTGCTCTGATTGAACCAATGAATGAAGGTTTTCATTTCTTCGGGTATTGCCGTTGAGAGGGGTGCCTGAAAGTGAACGATGGGTTTATGCACTGGTCCCGATAGAATCAGCATGGGGTCTGCGTCTGTTCGGTAGCGACCCGCATCTTTGATGTTCGTTCGCCCTTGCAGGAGGAGCCGATTCCAGCTCCAAAGCAACTCGTGTGAAAGCGGCTGATCCCATGATTCGTAAAGGTGAATCATCATGTCAGAGATTCCTTGCTCTGCAGGTGGAACCGTGGCTTTTTCAGTTTGCAGTCCAAAGTGTCGGCACAGAGATGTTTGCAGGCTTTCGCGGTTAAGATAATTGCCTTCGATTTCCGATGTTCGAAATGCTTCTTCGCTAAGCAGGTCGATTTGAAGAGCGTTCTTCCCGTCTTTATCGAGGTGCGAGAAGGATTCGAAGAGCATTCCTGAATTACGCAGGAATTTGGCTTCGTGCGAAGCCAATGCTTCGAAATCCGCATTGAATTTCAACCATGTTTTCTTTTCCAAGTTCCAACTCATGAGCTATACCTCTTTTTATATGCCTCACAAAACACACAAAAAGTGAGTTATAGAAAGCGTTTTTATAACTCACTTTTCGCAACCTTACCGTGATTGATGCCGATTCTATCATTTCATCGTTCCAAAGGTTGGAAACGTTCCGATCCTTTTAATCTTCTAAATTGAACGACGTTGGAGGATGAAGTTGACTCGGTTCGGACGGAGCCTCGCCCTCCGTTTCCCGCAAAACTGGTTGCATAAGTGTAATGGGAATTTACGTTTTCGAGTTTTTTCTTTCGGAATTTGAAGGGCGGGGGTTTTAGGGCGAGTTGTTTTTCTAGTCTATATTTGGTTTTCTGCACTGTCTGGGAGGTGGGAGGATGCGGCTTTTTGGTATCGCAAGGCTGCGCAAAAAGGAGACGCACAGTGTCAGCGGCGGCGGGATTTAATGTGTCAAAACTGTCGCGTCCGATCCCGTTTAGAAAATGCTTTTTGACGTAGCCTACGCCGTTTTCGACCCGTCCTTTTTCGTTCGGGGCGCGGACCTTGCAGGCTGATATCTCGAAGCCGTAGTGTTTGGCGAAGTCGATATACTTCGAATGTAAAACGAGCTTTTCTCCCCGCGGATGCGATAGAACAAACTCCACGTACATCATGCGGCTGTACGCGAGCACCATCACAAAGAACCTCAAGCGCCGGCGAGTATTGCCGACCTGAACAACTCCCGCGCTTCCCCAGTCGACCTGACCGCACTCGCCCGGATCGAACGAAAGCATCAAGAACGCCGGCTTGCTCGGCGGACGAACCCGACGGACGTAATCCTTCAGAATCGTATATCCGCCTTTGTAACCCGCCTCCTGAATCTTCTGCATCAGCTGAACCGACGTGTACTCATGATGCTGCAACAAACGAACGATCGTCGCCTTGTGCGGATCGAGAAGGCTCGCCCGCTCCGACGCTTTACGTTGCGTAAATGTCTCCGTCTGGAGCCAGCGTTTCACCGGTTTCAATCCCAACGCCATCTCTGTCGCAATCTGCTGAGATTTTAAACTATTCTTGCTCAGATCGTGAATCTTACAAGAGAGTGCATAATCAATCATCGCACACCTCCCGCCTTCAAAATCTCACCAATCGATGACAACCGAGAAATCGACGAATCCGAGTAGAAACTCAAGCCATCCGCTCGGGACGTAATAACTGCTTCTTGATCCTCATATTCATCTCCTATTTTCATGGGTTCCATGGCAAAAACAGCAAGCCACGAGAATAGATTTTTCGAATATAAACGGCGATCTCACCTTGTAACGTCACACTACTTAAGCTGGATATAAATCCTACGAACAGAGCGGGTTGTGACAAACACATATCTTGTAACGTTTTTTGCATTAAACTGGTTACATCATCATGCTCATTAACAGGTTGTGACCTACACGTGTCTTGTAACGCTTTTTTGCGTAAAAATCCTCTCGTTGAAGAAAGTATAGAAGAAAAGCCTGCGAGTGTACGGAAAGAAAACGCCGGCGTCATTCAGCTTGCGAGGGAAAATCAAAAAACAGCCAAAAGAAGATGTTTTAGGTAAAAAACAAAGAGAAGGAGAAAAATGAACGTTTCAAACTGCCGCAAACCGGCACATTTCACGCCGCCGCTGACAAAAAAAAACGAACTAAGCGTTGGTGAGGAGTTTCGGCAGAATGATGGGACGGGTTTTGAAGCGGACAGGAACGGGTTTGCCCAGCGCTGAAAGCGTAGCGATAAATAATTTTTGTATTCAAAAAGAACGACTGTTAAGGAGTGGTTCATGAATAAATTTTATGAATCAAAATGACTATTTCAACCCTAAAAACGACGGTGATTACGCTTAATTTTCCACCCATTACCACTCCACCAAATTCTCCATCCCTTTTCTTTTGTCTATAGAGGAGTACTCGTGCATAATACCGAATTCTCTTTAAATAAAAATCGGAGTGAACGTATGTGCGGAGTTGTTGGATATATTGGAAACAAGGAAGCGGCCCAGATTTTGGTCGATGGTTTACAACGTTTGGAATATCGTGGATATGATTCTGCCGGAATTGCCGTGCTCGACGATGGGAAAATCTCATCCGGCAAGG
Organism: Pontiellaceae bacterium; assembly: GCA_029934215.1. Lineage (GTDB taxonomy): Bacteria > Verrucomicrobiota > Kiritimatiellia > Kiritimatiellales > Tichowtungiaceae > Tichowtungia. Next base: position 7,485 of record JAOZMR010000040.1, read on the forward strand.
AAATGGGGCGATTGGCAAATCTGGAACGAAAACTTGAGAAAAATCCGGTTTCCGGAACGCGTGGAATTGGTCACACTCGCTGGGCCACGCATGGGGCGCCTTCGCAAGCAAATTCTCATCCGCATTTCAGCTCGGACGGTGCCATTTCGGTGGTTCATAACGGGATCATCGAAAACTATGCAGACTTGCGCGACGAACTGTCCGAGCAAGGGCATACGTTTCTTTCCGAAACGGATACGGAGGTTGTTCCGCATCTCATTGAACAAGCTCTAAAAGATGGCGCGGCTTCTCCGGCGGAAGCGCTGCGTTGCACATTGCAAAAGCTTCGCGGGGCTTATGCGCTCGGTGTTTTATTTCAATGCGAGCCGGATACGATTTATTGCGCACGTCTGGGTAGCCCGTTGATTATCGGATTGGGCGAGAACGAAAACTTTATCGCAAGTGATGTTCCGGCAATCATTAATCGAATCTCGGAGGCGATTTACCTGAACGACGGTGAAATGGCTGCAATTCGAGCGGACGGGGTGGAGCTTTGTACGGTCGATGGTGCTGCTGTGATTCCTGAAGTTAAGAAAATTGAATTTAAAGCAGAAGATGCTGAACACGCAGGTTTTGAAACATTTATGCTTAAAGAGATCCACGAGCAACCTCGAATTTTACGTTCGATGCTTGAAAAACATGTTTCCTCGGATGGCACCATTGATATCGGAACCGATTTGAGTCCGGACTATTTCCGTAAGCTCAACCGCATCATGATTGTTTCGTGCGGAACGGCATACCATGCGGGAATGTATGCAAAGCTGTTGCTGGAAAATCTAACGGGTATTGCCGTCGAGACCGATCTGGCGAGCGAATTCCGCTACCGCGATCCCAAGATCGATCCCGGCACACTGATTATCCCTGTTTCGCAGTCGGGCGAAACCGCCGACACGCTCGCCTCGATCCGCATGGCGAAGGGGTGGGGCTGCAAAATCATGGCGGTGTGCAATGTTGAAGGCTCCTCGGTTGTTCGCGAGAGCGATGCCACATTCTTCACAAACTGCGGTCCAGAAATAGGCGTCGCTTCGACCAAAGCCTACACCGCACAGCAAATGGCGTTTGCGTTGCTTTCGCTCTATATCGCCGAGGTGCGCGGAAACTTGAGCCGGGAACGAGTTCAGGCATATCTCAAAGATTTGAACGAGGTGCCGGACGCGCTGCATTATGTGATCCAGAAGAAAGCAGAGATTCAAGTGATCGGGGAGAAGCATCACGATGGCCCAAGCTCGCTCTATCTTGGACGCCGCTACAATTTCCCCACCGCGCTCGAAGGCGCATTAAAAAACAAAGAAATCTCCTATCAGCACGCCGAGGGCTACGCGGCTGGCGAAATGAAACATGGACCCATTGCTCTCATCAACGAAGCCCTGCCCGTGATCTGTATCTGCACAAAAACGGCAGATGAAGTGTACGAGAAAATGCTCTCAAACATCAAAGAAGTCGAAGCACGCAGCGGACGAATCATCGCCATCGTGAGCGAAGGCGACACGGAACTCTCGAAATTAACCGACGATGTGATTGTTGTGCCTGCCGTACGCGACGAGTTTTCGCCCATCGTCAACGTCGGTGCGCTCCAGCTATTGGCATATTACGCGGCGCGAGCCCGCGGAACCGACATCGATAAACCACGAAATCTCGCCAAAAGCGTCACCGTGGAATAGCTGGAAGTTTAATTGCTCTTCGTATAACATAAACTCCTCGTCTTACATGAACCCAAAAGGAACTCATAACAATGATTAAAGCCGCTGAATTGAAAAGATCGCATGTCATCGACATTGATGGCGTACCACACACCGTCGATAACATCACCCAAAGCGCCCCGACCGCACGCGGCGGAAACACCATTTATCGCGTCCGTTTCCGCAACGTCACAACCAAAGCCAAGGTGGACAAAAGCTACAAAGGTGGCGACGCCCTCAAGGAAGCCTATTTCGACAAAAAGGAGGTTCAATATCTCTACAAGGAAGGCGATCGTTATACCTTCATGGATTTAGAAACCTACGACCAATTTGAGTTGTTCGAGGCGGACATTGAGGACGCACTCTCCTTCCTCGTCGAAGACATGGAAGGAATCATCGCGCTGATTTCCGACGGACAGGTTCTCACGATCTGCATGCCGCCAACCATCGAGATGGAAGTCGTCGAATGTCCGCCATCCATGAAAGGTGCCTCCGCCACGTCACGCACAAAACCAGCAACATTGCCGACGGGACTCATCGTTCAGGTTCCAGAATACATCGCACCCGGCGAAGTCATTAAAGTTGACACTGAAACACGGAAATATCTCTCCCGAGCATAGAGATGCGCTTTGTTGTTGATCTCCTGAACAAGTTCATTTCAAACAACCAAAAACCCAACACTAAATAATCATGTTCAAAATCTACAACACGATGTCCCGCTCACTGGAAAATGTCGTCCCTCTCGAAGACAACCATGTTCGCCTCTACACATGCGGACCAACGGTCTACAACTACGCGCATATCGGCAACTATCGTGCGTACATGTTCGAGGACCTGTTGCGCCGTTGGATTCAGTATAAAGGCATGAGGGTTACTCAGGTGCAGAATTTGACCGATGTGGATGACAAAACAATTCGCGGTTCTCGCGACGCGGGTGTTCCGCTATCTGATTTTACGCAAACCTATAAAGATGCCTTTTTTGCGGATCTCAAGGTGCTGAATATCGAACCGGCCGAGCACTATCCAGCCGCGACCGACTGCATCCCTGAAATGATCGCGCTCATCGAAAAGCTTTTCGAAAAGGGGTTGGCATATAAATCCGACGATGGCTCCGTCTATTTCCCCATCGACAAGTTTCCAACCTATGGAAAACTCGCACACCTCGACCGCGAAGGCATGCGGGCCGGAGCTCGTGTCGATCAGGACGAATACGACAAAGATAACGCAGCCGATTTCGCCCTATGGAAAGCCTACGTTCCTGAAGACGGCGATATCGTTTGGGACTCTCCATGGGGTAAAGGTCGTCCCGGCTGGCATATTGAATGTTCCGCCATGAGCGAAAAACATCTTGGAAAAACCTTTGATCTACACACCGGAGGTGTCGACAATATCTTCCCGCACCATGAAGACGAAATTGCACAAAGCGAGGGCGCCAACGATTGCATCTATTCCAAACAATGGATGCACTGCGCCCACCTTCAGGTCGAGGGTAAAAAAATGTCCAAATCGGATGGCAACTTTTTCACGCTGCGCGAGATCCTCGACAAAGGATACACGGGACGCGAAATTCGTTACGAACTCATTGGAACCCATTACAGAAAAAGCCTCAATTTCACCTTCGATTCCCTAAACGCAAACCGCGCGGCCCTCGCGCGGCTCGACGATTTCCACGCAAAACTTCAGGAATGCGCTGGCGATACCGAGAACGCAGAACTCGAGATTCATCTGCCGGAATGGGCAATTGAGACGGAAAAACGTTTCTCCGCCGCACTGGATGACGACCTCAACATTGCCGGCGCCCTCGGCGCATTATTCGACGGTGTTCACGAAGGAAACAAATGTTTTCCAATGTCTGGAAAAACCGCAGCCTCTGTTTCCAACCTTTGGAAAAAACTCAACACCGTTCTTGGTTTCCTCGAACCGCCGAAAGAGGAGATCCCGACCGAACTGATCGAACTGGCCGAAGCACGCGTTGCCGCCAAAGCAAATAAAGACTGGGCGGAAGCTGATCGTCTGCGCGCCGCCGTCGCCGCCGTTGGCTGGACAATTCAAGACACACCAACGGGACCCAAATTAAAGAAGAATTGCGTAAATCAATCGTTGAAGGCATAACACTCTAATTCATTATGAACACAACACCGAATAGAGATCTATTTTTAGAGAAAGCAAAACAAGGAAACTTGATTCCGGTCTGGAAGGAAATTCTGGCGGATCAGGAGACCCCGGTTTCTGCGTATGAACGGGTGCGCCATTTTTTGCGCACGAAAGATCATGCGTCGCACACATGGATGCTAGAAAGCGTCGAAGGTGGGGAACATATCGGGCGCTTCTCTTTCATTGGTGGAACTCCGCGTGCGATCATTCGCACGCAAAATGGCGTAACAGTGCTTTCCGAGGGGGAGACCCGTACCACGCTGCCAGGTTCCGATCCGCTTGACGCTCTAAAAACGTACATGATGCGTTTTCAGCCCGTAAAGGATTCAGCGCTCCCGCGCTTTACAGGCGGAGCCGTCGGCTTCATGGGCTACGATGTCGTCTCCTCCTTTGAACCGCGTGTCCCACGGGTCGAGAACGACGAAATTGGAAACCCCGATATGGTGCTGATGGTAACCAATGCGTTCATCATCTTTGACCGAGTGAAACACTCAATGAAGATTGTCTCCAACGCCTATATCACCGAAGACGCAAACGAGGCGTACGATGAAGCACTCGCGAAAATCGACGAACTCTGCGAAGCCCTATTGTTACCAGTAAATCGTGTGCTAATCGATGCGAACACGAACATCGAGCCCGTGGAACCGACCTCGAACACCACGCTCGAAGAATTTCATGCAATGGTAGAAAAGGCGCAAGGGTATATCCGCTCCGGCGACATCATTCAAACCGTGCTTTCTCAACGCTTTGAGGTGGAAAACACCGCCGACTCGCTCGATATCTACAGAGCTCTCCGTTCGATCAATCCTTCACCCTACATGTTCTGCCTCGACCTCGGCGAAAGCGCTCTCGTCGGTGCTTCGCCGGAGATTCATGTGCGCTGCGAAGACAGGAACGTCGAAGTCCGTCCCATCGCTGGCACCCGCCGACGTGGACGTACAGAGGAAGAAGATTTGGCGATGGAAAAAGAACTCCTCGCCGACCCAAAAGAGGTCGCCGAACATGTGATGCTGGTTGACCTCGGCCGTAATGACGTGGGGCGTGTTTGCGAATTCAACACCGTAACCGTCCCCGAAAAAATGATTATCGAGCGCTACAGCCATGTAATGCACATTGTCTCCGACGTGAAAGGAACACTTTCGCCGCAACACGATGCATATGATGCCATGCGCGTGACATTCCCCGCAGGAACCGTAAGCGGCGCCCCAAAAATCCGTGCGATGGAAATTATCGCTGAACTCGAAAAATCCAAGCGCGGACCTTATGCCGGCGCGGTCGGCTACTTCAGTTTCGACGGCAACCTCGACTCATGCATCACCATTCGCACCATCGTACTAGACAAAAACAAAGCCTACGTTCAGGCAGGCGCGGGCATCGTCGCCGACTCCGTCCCAGAACTAGAACACAAAGAAACCCGCAACAAGGCGCGTGCCATGATGACCGCGCTCGCGCTCGCAAAACAATACGCCGAAGCAAGAGCCGGAAAAGAGAAAAACAATGATTTTAGTCATCGATAACTACGATTCGTTCACCTACAACCTCGTCCAATACCTCGGCGAGCTTGGCGCAGAGATGAAAATCTTCCGCAACGATAAAATCTCGATTAAAGACGCCATTGCGCTGAAACCCGAAAAAGTTTTAGTCAGCCCAGGTCCGTGTACACCGCATGAGGCAGGAATTTCCTGCAACATCATCCGTGAATTCGGTCCTCGCATTCCTCTTCTCGGTGTCTGCCTAGGTCATCAGTCCATTGCCGAAGTTTACGGCGGAAACGTCATACGAGCTACACGATTGATGCACGGCAAAACCTCGCCAATTCAACACAAAGGCGAAAGCATTTTCAAAGGACTCCCAAGCCCGTTCGACGCCACTCGGTATCACTCCCTCATCGTCGAACGCGAAACATTGCCAGACTGTTTAAAAATCACAGCCGAAACCGCAGAAGGCGAAATCATGGGTTTCCAACACTTGGAACATCCAGTACACGGCGTTCAGTTTCATCCAGAATCAATCCTAACTCAGTACGGCAAAGAACTTCTTCAGAATTTTCTAGACCTGTAGACGCTCCGCAAGCAAAAAACCTCAACTCTAAAAAGAAACAAAACCATGACAAACAACGACACCCTGCGTCGGTTACGATACGCGCTCAACAAAAACGACCTCGCCGTTGCGGAAATCACCACGAAATCCGGGCGAAAAACAACCGAAGCAGAAGTCATCAACTGGTTGAAACTCGAAGACGAAGTCGGCTACAAAGATCTCTCCGATCGATCCCTATGCTGCTTCCTCGACGGATTAATCATTGAAAAACGCGGCCCGCATCCGTCTGGAAAGATACCCAAAGCGCTCGACGATTTGTCCAACAACGAGATTCTTAAAAAACTTCGAATCGCATTAAACCTGCAATCGGACGGCATGCTCGATGTTTTCAAAAAAGCAAAATTCGATGTTTCGAACGCCGAACTCGGTTCCTTTTTTCGCCGGGCGGATCATCCGAAATTCGCAAAATGTCCAGAACAGGTTCTGAGAAAATTCATGAAAGGTCTCAGCGTATAGACCAAGGTGAAAGAAAGCCCTTTAATTAAACGGGTAATGCGGGCATCTCAATGTTTGGACGCTCGGTTTCACACCTCTTTTGCATTGTGTCCAATGGTTGGAACCAAGCAGGATGCGTGCGTCTGGAACGCATTAACCGACGGGAAAATCCCGGTAGTGATTACGGATGCTTTTGAATTGCCGCAGGCGGACACCGTTGACTATCCGCGTTTCTTGTTCCAGATCGGGACTTGTGCATCAGAGCTTAGCCTATTGAGCTCGCTTCAGCTATTGGAGCCATCTGTTATTCAGAAAATGCAGACCGCCGGACAAGAATTTCTCTCCGAAAATCCGTCGCTGGAACTTCCGCATTTATTAGAAGGAAAATCCCCATGTTGCTTGGCAGACGGGCGATTGTTGCGAGAGCGGGAATGGTTTCAATTCTTATGGGAAAAATTGAGTGGCAGAATTTTAATATTCGGTGCCGGGAAATTTCTCCATCGCTTGATGGATGCGACCTCTGGAGGAAAAAACGGAGCCGAGCTGATTGGCATCGCGGATGATGCGGCGAAAGAACCAGGGAAACTTTATGGCGTCACCTTCGCAAAAGGCGAAGCATTTGACCCAGCTGATTTTGATGCGGTATTGCTTGCGACAGATTGCTTAGAGCCCGTTTTCAAAACACGGGTAAGCGACCTATACGGCCCCGACACTCCAGTACTAAGCCTCACGAACGAGCTCATGAAATACCCCGATTTATCGGCGGCAGGGCAAGAAGATGAGCTCCTTCCATTGCCAGCATCATTTCCGCCGGCTCATTATCCAAAAAAACTAGAAGCCGTAGTGGTATGTGTTGGGTATGCAGATTTTCTTTCCTGGACGCTTCCAGAAAACGTGAACCATTTTGATCGACTTGTAGTAGTAACGAGCTCGAAAGATATCGCCACTCAACAAATTGTCCGTAATTGCGGGGCTGAATTGGTGATCTCGGACCGCTACTGCGAAGAAGGGGCAGCTTTCAACAAAGGCAAAATGTTCAACGACGGGCTTGCTCGGCTAGAAAAAGATGGCTGGATATTATTATCGGATGCGGACATTCTATTACGGCGCGGCTTTCGACGTCGCATACTCAGCCGTCTACTCAACGAGCAAAGCCTCTACTATATCACTCGACTCAACACACCCGCTACGGGACGAGAAGAATGGTTAAACTCATGGTTTGCTAAGCCGGAAAAGCTACACGAGCTAACATTCTGCGATTTACTCTCGAACCAGAATCCCTGGGGATACTTTCAACTATACCACGGAAGCACACAGACGAACTACTCCGAAGCATACGAAACCGCAAGCCTAGTCGACATTGAATTTCAGGAACGCTGGTCATCATCGCACAGAGTACTACTACCGGAAATCGCAGTTCATATTGCACATGGTGAATTGGGTGAAAACTGGAACGGTCGTACAAGCGAGCCATTAAGAACCAAATAAAAACAGAACATCAGCCCTCATACAAAACGCCCGTTTTCAGGTTTTGTCTCGCAATATTAATGTAGCCACTGTGACATGAAAACTGCAAAAACATGGAGATTTATTAACCGCGA
>JAOZMR010000232.1 GCA_029934215.1 Pontiellaceae bacterium
GCCCAGTTCGGATATTCTCCCAAAGCGCGTAGCCCCACGGCTTAATCACCATACACCCGCGCACGTCGCTGTTTTCGGCCAGCTCTGCGTGGCGCACCACTTGTTGATACCATTCTGGATAATTTTCGTCCCGCGTTGGGGAAATCGCTGTCTTCTGTTGCTTTGCCATACAATCGTCTCCTAAAAAATAAAAGCACACCATACCTAGGTAATCGCGGAGTTTCCAGACCTTGGAACCTTTTTTTTCATCGTCGGACAGAATCGACCTATTTCTGCTACCTTTTTCTATAGAAAATATTTGTCGTGTGTCGCCACGGCTCCCCGTGGTACAGTCTCTTTTTATGTCAACAGATTGAACCTATGAAAACATACGAAACAGACGATAAGGAAATTGAGCGCGCAATCTTGGTCGGCGTTTGGGTGCGCGGACAGAACGAGCAGTGGGACGTCCGCGACACGCTCGATGAACTTGCGCAACTAACAAAAGGCGCGGGCGCAGAAATCTGCTCTCAGATTCTGTGTACGCAATCCAAGATCCAGGCGGGGCATTATATCGGGAAAGGCAAAGCGGAAGAGATCTCACGTCGAGCGATCGAAGAGAATGCAAACCTGGTCGTGTTCGACGAAGACCTCTCGCCAGCGCAGGGGCGTAACCTCGAAGAAGTGATCGGCGTGCGAGTGGTGGATCGAACTCAACTGATCCTCGACATTTTTGCCCAACGTGCTCAGACACGCGAGGGATGTCTACAGGTGGAACTCGCGCAGCATAACTATCTGCTTCCAAGATTGCGTAATATGTGGACTCATCTGGAACGTCAGAAGGGCGGAATCGGAATGAAGGGTCCTGGAGAAACCCAGGTCGAGATGGACCGCCGACGCATTCAGGAGTTGATCATTACGCTCAACAAAGAATTGACCGCCGTACGCAGCCGTCGAGCCGAACAGCGGCGCGGACGCCGACGCCACGGGTGGTCGCTCGTTTCGCTCGTTGGCTACACCAATGCAGGGAAATCCACCCTACTCAACCGGATGGCAGGATCCGATATCTGTGCAAAAGATCAGTTATTCGCCACGCTCGACCCAACAACTCGGCAAGTCGAGCTCCCCAATCGCGAGCCGTGCCTGATCACCGACACCGTCGGGTTTATTCGCAAACTGCCGCACAATTTGGTTGAATCGTTCAAAGCGACGCTCGAAGAAGTTGCAGAGGCAGATCTGATCGTTCATGTAATCGACTCATCTCATCCGCAAGTCGAACAGCAGATCGATGCCGTGAACGAAGTACTCCAAGAAATCGGCGCGGAAAAAAAGCCCGTGCTTTGCGTGCTTAATAAAATAGACACCGAAGCTGGCGCACGCGCCGCAAAACACGTTGCCCGAACACTCGGGCGTTCCATATCTGTTTCCGCGAACACCGGCGAAAACATCGATAAACTATTCGAGGAACTCGCCGACTGTCTTCAAGGCGAAAAAGATCTAATGACGCTCTCGATTCCTCTTTCCGAAGGTCGTCTACTGGCGCTTTTGCAGAACTCAGCAACCGTTCTCGAAGAAAAATACGAAGGACCCAACGCCGAAATCATCGTCCGCGTCCCGCGCTCCTTGGTTCCGCGTTGTAAAACCTATGCGGTTTCAGCCTAACCGACCGACGACTTCCAAGGATTGGAAAAACTACTTCTTGGTTTTGATCGGATTTTTGCGGTCTGGGAATAGTTCACGGCAGAGGGGGCATTTTGTTCCGTCGCATCCACGGGCGGTGCAGTGTTCGCGTCCGTAGAGAATGAATTGAATATGCAATGTATTCCACTGTTCGGGCGGGAAGAGTTTTTTGAGATCCTTTTCGGTTTGCAGTACGTTTTTTCCGTTGGAGAGCTTCCAGCGTTGCGCGAGGCGGTGGACGTGCGTGTCGACGGGAAAGGCTGGGACGCCGAAGGTCTGCGCCATGATCACGGACGCGGTTTTGTGTCCAACACCTGGGAGTTTTTCCAATCCTTGGAAACTGTCTGGAACGTTGCTATCGTTTTCGGCGACGATCATTTTGGAGAGCTCGAAAATGGCCTTGGACTTGTTGTTCGCCAGTCCGCAGGTTTCGATCAACGTGTGAATATTTTCCTGCCCGAGTTCCACCATTTTTTCGGGCGTGTCGGCGGTGGCGAATAGGGCTGGGGTGATTTTGTTGACGCGCCTGTCGGTGCATTGCGCGGAGAGGAGCACGGCAATGAGTAGCGTGTAGGCGTCTTTGTGATCCAGCGGAACCTCAACGGTTGGGTATAATTCGTCCAGCCGCCGTCCGATGATTTCTGCCCGTTCTTTTCTTGTGCTCATGGGGAGAGATTCCTATAAAATCGTGAAGAGCAAAAGGATTTAATGCGCCGGTGAGGGTTTCTGAATCCAGTTTATTCTGTTCATCGAGTCAGAAAACAGTAGTTTTGTGGCACGAAACGACAAGAATTTATCAATCAGTTTTTATGAGAGTACGAATCAAACAGCTCGATCTTCCGCCCGGATATACGCCTGCGCAGCTTTGTAAGGCTGTGGCAAAAAAGCTGCGTTGTCCGCCAACAGCGTTGGGACCCGTGCAGACGGTTCGGCGTTCTATTGATGCGCGTGATCACTCACCCCGTATGGTGGTGGTTGCGGAGGTGAATTTGGCTGGAAAACTTCGTAATGGTCTGCGGAATGTGGAAAAAGCAAAAGTTTTGCCAGGGCGTACTCGTCCTGTCTTTGAAGATTTTTCGGGACCGCGTCCGTTGGTTGTGGGTGCTGGCCCTGCGGGGTTGTTTGCGGCGTTTGCTCTGGCGGAGGTCGGACGAAGGCCTTTGCTGATCGAGCGGGGCGAGGCGACTGCGCCGCGAGCTCAGCGCGTCGCATCCTTTTGGAGCGATGGAGTGTTGGACGGCGAGAGCAATGTGCTTTATGGCGAGGGTGGGGCGGGGCTGTTTTCGGACGGTAAGCTCACGTCTCGCAGTAAAGATCGTCCGCGCGTTCGGCGGTTCCTTCAGATTCTTGTGAAGTGTGGAGCGTCGCCCGATATTTTGGTTGATGCGGAGCCGCACATTGGAAGCGATGTTCTTGAAGAGCTGGTTCCGGCATTGCGGAATCGGATTGTGGAGTTGGGCGGAGAGGTTCGTTTTGGTGCGCGGCTGGATCGGCTTGAAATCGAAAACGGTGAACTTCGCGGTGCGGTGATTTCGGGTGAGGAAATTCGAACGGATTGCTGTGTTTTGGCGACCGGGCATAGCGCACGTGATGTGTATGAAATGCTCGCGGAGCAGGGTGTCGCTCTCGAGCCGAAAGGTTTTGCTGTTGGGGTGCGTCTCGAAATTCCGCAAACTCGGATCGATGAGTCGCAGTGGGGCGGGAGTTTCCCAACCCTTGGAAAAGCGAGCTTCCGGCTGACGCGGCGCGAGGAGGAACAGGCGCGTTCTTGTTATACGTTTTGTATGTGTCCCGGCGGTTTGGTGATTCCGTGCGCTTCGTCGGACGGTTTGATGACTACGAATGGGATGAGCCTTTCGAAACGCGATAAACCTTCCGGAAACGCGGCGTTTCTCGTGCCGGTCTTTCCTTCAGATTTTCCAACCATTGGAAATCCCGCGTTGGCTGGAGTCGAGTTCCAGAAGACGTCGGAGGCTGCGGCGTTTGAAGCCGGTGGCTCCGATTATTCGTTGCCCGCTCAACGATTGGTCGATTTTCTCGAAGGAGATTCCGTGTCGGAACTCCCGATCGAACGCTCGTGCCAACGGGCCGTTCCCGCACAATTGCGCGGACTGCTTCCAGATTTTGTGGAGAATACGTTGCGAAGCGCGGTGCCGAATATGTTGCGCGGGTTGCGCGGCGTTCAGTTGGACGAGGCGCTTCTTTATGCATCCGAAACGCGTAGTTCTAGCCCCGTTCGTGTTGTGCGAAATGAAAACGGAGAGTCTTCTGTTCGGGGACTTTATCCGTGCGGCGAAGGCGCGGGCTATGCGGGCGGAATTGTCAGTTCTGGAGTGGATGGGTTGCGACTCGCGGAGGCTATTATTTGTGAAAATGCTTAAATTTCTTCTATTACTGATTGCTCTTGTTGGACATGTTTCTTTTGCTGAAACGGTTTATGTGGCGACGAATGGCTCGAACGGTGCGGTTGGATCGCTCGATGCACCGTGGGGAAGCGTTCAATATGCGTTGGATCAAGTTGCCGCTGGCGATACGGTTTTTGTGCGCGGCGGGGTTTATTCGGAGCGCGTGGTTTTTAATCAGTCTGGGGTTTCGCTCAAAGCTTATGATGGAGAGTCCGCCGTTTTGGATGGCTCTAGCTTTGTGGTGAGCGATGGATGGGATGCGCTGCTTGATTTGAACGGGCAAGATGACG
>JAOZMR010000233.1 GCA_029934215.1 Pontiellaceae bacterium
AATTTATTTTGATAATCCGGATTTTCTTTCATTATTTTATGGCTTTCGGGATAATTTTCGATAAACCATGATAAAAATGCTGAAACATCAATTTTATCAGATAATAATTTATCTCTTTTCTTTTGCCATGTAATTTTAATATTTTTATCACTTAGATATTCTTCTGCCTTACGAAAGGCAAAATCTATATCATCTGTTCTTATTCCGAGTCCATAAGTATTTTCCTGGTCAATTAAATAACCTCTTTTAGTTTTTTGTATATTTACCCATGGCACGCCTAAAACACCAGCTTCCGATGCTGTTGTTGTTCCTTCTCCGATATAAAGGGAACAGAAAGATAATAGGTGAATGTATTTTTCAGGTGCAATTGTCAATTTATATTTTTCAAATCTGTTGTCAAGATTTCTTTCAGTTACAGAAATAAAGACTTTTGCATTATATTTATTTTCAATGTTTTTTATAAATTCCAAAATCTTATCATCATTAACTAATGCCTCAGATTTTAAACCAATATCATGCATTGCATTTAAGGCAGAAAAACGCATTAAGACTATTTTGTCAGACTCATTTAAATTAAGCTCTGTTAATACATCTTTATTAACTTTAAAATTATTTGGATGTAAATAAGCTAACTCCTTGTAACCATTATATTTAATTATTTTAGTTGAGTTTATTAATCCAAAAAATGTTTCAGGAAGAATAATAGTGTTAAAAAATCTTTTTGATATCTTATTATTAAAAGTAGCAGTTTCTGTATCTGACCAACCTATTATTGGAATATTTAGTAAAAAAGCTGATAATCCGGCATAAGGCGATGTCGCTGAAAAAATAATATCAGGTTTAAAACGTATGTAAATATTAATTATTTTAATTAATACAATAGGTATAAATAGAATTCGCAAAAATCTATTTTTAGTAGTTTCTCCAATTTTAGAGTAAGGAATTTTAAATGATTTTGTCATTTCTTCTACAATCCCTTCACTTTCGAAAAGAATAAATTTTGTTTCAAAAAAACGTTTGTCAAGTTTATTATTAATACTGTAATAAATTTGAGGTTCTACCGGATGATAGACAAAAAACAATATTTTCTTTTTATTTTGCATATTTATTTATGATAGTAGCAATTTTATGTAAATCGTTTTTTGTTACACCAAAATGTATCGGAACAGTAATTATTCTTTCAATAATGCTTTCTGTATTGGGACATTCTCCTTCTTGATAACCAAATTCTTTTGCCCAAACAATAGAATTTTGAAAATGCTTTCCGGCTTCAATGCCGTTACTTAGCAATTTATTGTATAACAAATCTCTTTTTTGTGTTAAAATAGGAAAAACATAATAGTTGGGACTACTACTGTCTTCCATATTATTAAATTGAACAGAATTGTTTAAAAGAGATGAAAGTTTTTTTGCATTTTGTTGCTGTTTAAGTAATATTTTATCAAACAGTGGTTGATTGTTTTTTAATACTTTTTCAGACCATGAATTTGCTTTATACTCTTTAAAAGAAAACTTATTTCCAAAATCCATTTTCTTATCTAATGCTTTACCAAGTTTATAAGTAATTAAGCCATATAAAGGAGGTTTCATCATTATGGATAAAATAAGAGTTTTTATAAAATCCTTTAACGAGTTTAGCAACTTAAACTTTGTAATTTTTTTAAACTCATTATCAAGAAGTGGAAATTTATTTAAGTTATTCACTAAAATAAAACCACCGGCACCTACTGCCGGAAATTTCCCTAAACCTGTTGAGAAAATTGCAGAGTCCCCTAATGTCCCAGTATATTTCTCTTTATATTTTGATAAAAACGAATGTGCACAATCTTCTATAATGATTTTATTTCCAACAATCTTTTTAATTAAATTGAAATTATCTGGTAATCCAAAAGTATGAGATACAATAAGAACATCAATGTCTTTTATTTTATGTTTAATATCAGTAATATCAAGTTTAAAATCATCTGTTAAATCAATAAAAACAATATTATGTCCTGCTTTGCGGATAGCCTGAAAAACAGTATGACAAGTATATACCTGAATACCTATATTTAATTTTTCATTACTAATACTTGATAGAAGTGTTCGAAGCCCTGTTCTAGCATGATTAAAGTGTAAAATATTATTATCATACTTACTTCTAAAAAGAAAATTAGAATCTTGTTTCTTTAAAAATAAACCTTTAAAATAAGTAAAAAAGGATAGTGTATAATAAAATCTTGGAATTAGGTTTGTTTTCATACGATTATGCTCTATCAGAATCACCTTGGCTTATGAACCAATTATTTGCTTCATAAACACCCTCTAATTTTTCTTTATTTTTATTAACTCGGACTATGAAATTTTTATTATCAAGTTTGATAAAGCCATTTTTTTTATATTGTTTATAATCAAACTGTTTATCATGAGAATATGTATAAATCAAAGTCGCTTTTTCTTTTTTTGAAATATGAATTATATCATTTAATACAGATGAATAGATATTCTTTATATCTTTTTTTATAATTAACTCCATTATGTGAGCTATTTTAATATTATCTCTATGTGGATATGTTTTAAATTTAATTATGTAGTAACCAACTGTTTCGTTTTCATAAATAATTTCTTTAACATAAATCTCTTTGTCAACTGGATTGTTTGAATACCTCCATTTAAAATAATCACTTGAACGATCAATATAAAACTTATGTTCAGTAGATATTAATTTATCTACAATTTGATTATTGATTTCTCTAATTTTTATTTTCTTGTAAGAAATATCCTTATTTATAAAAAAAACATTAATAGATTGATGAACTTTATAAATTAAGTGTAATCCAATTTTAGCAATAATATTTTTTATTCCTTTTTTAAATTTAGAATTAACTAAATTTGAGATATTAAGAATATAACCAAGCTCATAAACAGTAAATAAGTGTTTCCAATTAAGCTTTTTTACAAAACCGGGAAATGAATTATCATTTGGATAACCATATATTAAATCCACACCATCATTTATTAATTCATCATAACAAAAATCTGCTAACTGAGTAAAAACACCTTGTTTTCTAAATGTTGTATGAGTTAACGTATCAACTGACTGACCAGAGAGAATTCTTTTATCTTTATTTTTTAAATATACAGGAATTACAGTATAATGTCCTCCAATAAAATCACTATCATTTGATTTAGCAAGTTTTATCCATTTTGGATAAAATCCAGCATTATTTTTTTTATATTTCCATATCCAAAACTCTTTGTTGAAAATAGCTTGACTTCCTCTTGATTTAATATCATCTTGCATTAATTCTACAATACTACCTTCCTTTCCTTCATCGTAAGTGTCCAGATTCCATATAGTTTTTTTCATAGTTTTATTATAATAACATTTAATTATATAATCATTTCATTTTTTTATAAAATTTCAACCCAATTTTCCCTATTTCCAACAATAATTTATTATGCACTTTTTCAAACCTGCCAAATTCAACCAATTCTCCTCCAAATTTCATTTTATGGTCTCTTACACCATAAGGGACATTTGGTTTGCCTGCACCGCCAAAGTCAAATAATTCAAAACCATTATTATTTCCCCAGACCAAGATATTGTAGGGTAAAAAATCATTAGGATTATATTTATAAAAATCTCTTCGACTTCCTGCATACCAATCATATATCATATTCTTATAAACTAAGCCTATTCTAATTCCAATAATTTGACCTTCCTTCAAAGCACAAAAGATTTTAACCATACCTTTACCTCCAAGTTGTTCAAACACATTATCAAACAGGCTTTTGTCTGCAAAAGGAAGTTTTGCATTTTTATATACCTCTTTTAATATTTTGTATGAAGTTTTATTAACATCATTTTGAGGATTTAAAACACTAAAAATTATCTCGGATTTTTCTGCTTTTCTTATTTTATTTCTTGCTCTAGAATCCAGCTTTTGCCAAAGTCTCTCCGGTGTTTGTTTTAAATCAATTAAAATATCCAGATGAGCTTCATATTTGTATCCATTTTTTTCAAATATTTCTTTCAAATTGCTTTGGTCAACTAAATTTCTTATTTGAGAATAAATAGCTTTTCCTTTTATTTTTTTATTGTAATCTTTTAAAAGCAAATCTAAAATTTCAGGATTGTTCTCTTTTACAATTGGTCCGCCAATAATTATAGAACGTGATGATAATTTACCCAATATACCTGAATGTTCCTTTTGAATAACAGCAAGCAAAACTCCTATAATATTTTCATTTTCATCAACTGCACTTATAAGTAAAGGTTCATAATTTTTAGTTTTTTTGTAAACCTCATACATTTCAGGTGTTTGGAAAATATTGCCTTGTGGGTGGTT
>JAOZMR010000234.1 GCA_029934215.1 Pontiellaceae bacterium
TTAGTGATCAAAACAGCTGTAGAATCGTGATTGCGGTGGTAGCAAAATGAACTTAACTTCGTGCCATTCATCCGTGGGGCCCTAATTTCCGCGCATGAACGGTCTCAAGATCAATTCACCCAAAGAACGAGGCTGGAAGCGCTCGTCTACGTTTTCTGAAAACTTTTCTGTTTTCCAAGGGTTGGAACCTTTTTCTCCTAATCGGCAATCGGCAATCAACAATCGGCAATGCCCTCGGAAGCCCAACTCTCCAAAAATCGAGTCCAATTTTGAGCGTTTCGCCAAAAAGATGGAAATGGAGCGTTGAACGTCTTGCCTTTTTGGGCGGGGTTTTGTAGGTTCAACTCGTCTTCAGGGTAAGGTGAAATTCCTGACCGGCGGTGATAGTCCGCGAGCCAATAGGTTGATGCAGTGTAATTCTGCGACCGACAGTATAGTCTGGATGAGAGAAGATAACCGAATGCGAAAATCTATTTGCCCTGAAGAGTGATGCTTTCAGGGTTTTTGCGTTTTTATAAGGAGAATGTGAGTGATGATCGATAAACTGTTTGATCCAATTGAGGCTGTTCTGGACGCATTGCGTCTGGGCGAGATTGTACTGGTGACAGATGATGAAGACCGCGAGAATGAGGGGGATTTGATTTGTGCAGCTGATTTATGCTCGCCTGAGCAAATCAATTTCATGATTACTCATGCTCGGGGGCTGGTTTGCGTGCCGATTACGCAGGAGCGAGCTTCGCATCTTGGGCTGGCTCGGATGAATGTTTCGCATGAGGGCGATAAGTTTCAAACTGCATTCACGGTTTCTGTCGATGCGGCAGATTGTACCACAGGGATTAGTGCTGAGGAGCGGGCTCGAACGGTTCGGGCGCTCGTGAATGAAAGGAGTAAACCGGAGGATTTGGTTTGTCCTGGGCATGTTTTCCCGTTGGTCGCGATGGAGGGTGGCGTGCTGGAGCGTGCGGGGCATACGGAAGCGACGATTGACTTAACAAAAATGGCTGGTCTTAAACCCGGCGGGGTGATTTGTGAGATCACAAACGATGATGGTACGATGGCTCGTCTTCCTGATCTGGTCAAATTCGCAAAAAAACATGACCTAAAAATGACATCCGTTGCGGAGATCATCAAATACAAATATCTGAACGAGAAGTTGGTCAAGCGTGAACGTTCGGTCGCGATGCCGACGGATGCTGGGGATTTCACGATGCGAATCTATAGTTCATCCGTGGACGACAAAGATCATTTGGCGCTCTTTATGGGGGAGCCGACCGATGAAACACCGTACCCTCTAATTCGCGTACACAGTGAGTGCCTAACTGGCGATGTTTTTGCCTCACAGCGCTGCGACTGCGGTTCGCAGCTGAAACGTTCCATGCAGATGATTTCTGAAACTGGATATGGCGCGGTGGTTTATATGCGTCAGGAGGGACGCGGTATTGGTCTGACAAAGAAAATCCATGCCTACGAATTGCAAGACCAGGGACTCGATACTGTCGAAGCCAATGTCGAGCTCGGTTTCGCGCCAGATCTTCGCGACTATGGTATCGGTGCGCAGATTTTAAAGGATCTTGAAATGACGAAAATTCGTCTTCTCACTAATAATCCCGCGAAAATTGAAGGGCTAGATAAGTATGGGATTGAAATCGTCGATCGGGTCGAGATTGCATTCCCATCAACGCCGCACAACGAACGCTATTTAAATACCAAGCGAGAGAAAATGAAACATATGCTCTAAACTTGCATGGAGCTTAATGATGGCGGTGAATGTTGTAGCGTTGATTTTGGTCGGGCTTTTCGTGGAGTGGATGTTTCGTGCATGCCGACTTCCCGGGCTGGTTGGGTTGCTTTTGCTCGGCGTTGTGGCGAGTCCTTTTCTTTCGCAGAGTTTTTTGTCTGCTTCAAGCGACTTGCGTTTGATGGCATTGATCGTGATTCTGCTTCGTGCTGGGCTTGAGCTCAGTCTCGCGTCTCTAAAGAAAGCGGGCAGGAAGACGCTACTGCTTTCTTTTATTCCGGGTAGCCTCGAGGGAATTGCAATCACATTACTGGGGCCGCTCTTTCTTCCGCTCTCGCGAATGGAGTCCGCGTTGCTTGGTTTCATTCTCGCGGCTGTTTCGCCTGCGGTGGTGGTCCCGTTGATGATTCGCTTCATAAAGGATGGACGTGGCGCGAAAAAGGCGGTTCCAACGATGGTCCTAGCGGCGGCATCGCTCGATGATGTTTTTGCGATCACCATTTTTTCGATTCTTATGGGGCTTTATAGCGGGGAAGCCATTCACCTCTGCGGCGCGCTTAGCGCGATTCCCATTTCGATTTTACTCGGGGTCGGGGTCGGGGGTGGACTCGGTTTTTTGCTGCTCAACTTCTTCGAACGGTTCAATCCGCGTGCGACAAAACGTGTGCTCATTTTGATGGGAATTTCGATCCTGTTGGTTCGCGTGCAAGCTGTATTTGATAAAACAGTTCCGTTTGCGGCGCTGTTGGCTGTGATGGCAATTGGCTTCATTATCCGCGAAAAACGAGAACTCATGGCGCACGAACTTTCTTCCAAATTTGGAAAAATCTGGGTGCTAGCTTCCTTATTTTTATTCGCGTTGGTCGGTGCGCAAGTGGATCTATCCGTTGCGATCGATGCTGGGCTCGGCGGATTGGCACTGATTGCTTGCGCCTTATTCGTACGAAGTATTGGCGTTCTCTTGTGTCTTTTACGGAGTCCGCTGAATTACGGCGAACGTTTTTTCGTGATGGTCTCCTTTTGGCCGAAAGCAACCGTACAAGCGGCGATTGGCGCGGTGCCTCTTGGTGTGATGATCCAAATGGGGCGCGATCCTGCCGCTGGAAACACGATTTTAGCGGTCGCAGTCTTGAGTATTCTATTCACCGCGCCAATCGGCGCGGCGGTCATCGCATGGGCGGGCCGGCGATTTCTGAGTGCGGATTAGTTTTTCCGACGGGGCGCTCTTCCGCCAGAACGTCGGCGACCTTGTCGCTGTTTCGGTTCAGGGCGTGCGTCGGAGCCGGTCGCACGACGCGCAATTTCTGAGTGATATTTGTGTTCGCAATCAACCGGAACCTCTTTACAAATCATCTTTTCAATTTGGCGCAACCAGTCACGCTCGCGGGCGGAACAAAACGAAACCGCATCGCCGTCTGTTCCCGCACGAGCGGTGCGTCCAATGCGGTGTACATAGGTTTCCGGCTCCTCTGGAAGATCGAAGTTCACAACATGCGTAATGCCATCGACATCAATTCCGCGTGCGGCAATATCGGTGGCAACCAACGCCCGAACCTTACCTGCTTTAAATTCGGCAAGTGCTTTTGTTCGAGCGGTTTGCGATTTATTGCCGTGGATCGCTGCGGAAGAAATTCCCGCTGCTGTAAGTTTCTTTACAACATTGTTTGCGCCGTGTTTGGTGCGGGAGAAGACAATCACCTTGTCCATATCGTGCGAATCGATTAGTTCGATTAGTAACTGATTCTTGTGCCCTTTGTCGACAAACATCATTTTCTGCTCAATGCGTTCTACGGTCGGCCTACCTGGATCGATTGTGATTTTGACCGGACTGCGTAGCATATCCACGGCTAGCTTCTCCACCACCGGCGGCATTGTCGCAGAGAAAAAAAGTGAGTGGCGTTTTTTGGGAAGTTTCGCGATCACTTTGCGGACGGCAGGGATGAACCCCATATCGAGCATGCGATCGGCTTCGTCGAGAATGAAAAGCTCGACGCGGTCTAGGTGAACATAGCCCTGATCCATCAGGTCGAGCAAACGCCCCGGCGTGGCTACGACGACATCGACACCGCGATTCAGTGCTTGCACCTGCGGGTTCTGACCCACACCACCAAAAATAACCGTGTGCGAAACGCGCACATAGCGACCATAGGTTTTGATGCTATCACCAATCTGGGCGGCGAGCTCACGCGTTGGGGTAAGGATTAAGGCACGCGGTCGCCCTTTTGACGGCGTGATATTCGTTTGACACATCTCTTGAAGAAGCGGCAAAGTGAACGCAGCGGTTTTACCTGTTCCGGTTTGTGCGCAACCGAGGATGTCTTTGCCTTCCAATAAATGCGGGATAGCCTGTTCTTGAATGGGGGTTGGAATGCTGTAGCCCTCTTCGGCAACAGCGCGTTGTAAAGGCTCAATTAGAGCCGTAAAAGCGTTTTCTGGTTTCATTTTCTAGTCTTTTCCGTCCGGAAATTTCGAAATGTCTTTTCCTGCCGGACGTATTAGGGAAAAAAAGAGTCGCGCAAGCGCGGATAGAAGCGAGCGAGGGTTGTAGGCTGTTTTTTCATTGAAGTCCAGCCTTCATGCAATTTATAT
>JAOZMR010000235.1 GCA_029934215.1 Pontiellaceae bacterium
ATCTATCCACGAGAAAAAGCCTCTAAAAAACGCACATTCGTGAAGAGCCAAAAAACTGGTCAAAAGGCACCCAAACCGCACTGCGCGAAATAGTTTATGCCTCGCCGTGCCGGGGAGACTTATTCATAAGTGCCGAATCATAAGGAACATACAATGCGTTCAACCGGATTTTACGGTAATAGTTTTTTCCGGTGGCGGTTTTAAAACGGCAATCTTTCGCCGAGCATGGTGAAGCATTTGTCCGAGACAAATGCCTGAAAGGCGGCAGGTGATCGTAGCTTCAGGAGAAGGTCTTCTTTGGTTTCGCTGTTTGTGCGGTGTTGTTTGCTGTATGTGGAAAACCATTCGCGTACATCTCGCTCGGTGGCGTCAAATATTGCCGATAGCTCGACTGAAACTTGCCCGCTTTCTGTTTCGACGACGGTGATGCTGAGAGCTATTTTCTGGGGATGGTAGGGTCTGATCTGCTGGAATTGTGGACATATAATGTGGCTTGCGTTCATCAGTTGCCCAATCATTACAATCTCTGAGACGTTTAATGTTCCGTCTGAGTTGATGAGGTTTTGTTCGGTGATGTAGTTTGCGTAAGCACTTTCGGGGGAAACGAGTTGTAGCGGATGGGTGAAGTGACGCCGCGCTCCGCTAAAGAGTTGTTGCTGAAGCCCTTTTCGTAGGGCGGTGTTTTTGACTCCGAGTGGTGGCAAGAGGAGGGTTTGTTTTACTTCCGCTAGTTTGTTCGGTGCCATGTATATTTGTACGGGGGAGTTGCTTCGGTTGTGTTCTAGTGAGTTTAATGTTCCGGTGCATCCTGTGAGTAGTCCGGCAATGAGTGCGACGGAGGCCGAGGGGGTGAGACGGGTAGGGATGAGTTTTTTCAATTGAAGGTTTGATATCATGCGGTTTTTACAGCAGGGTGTATGCCATGCGGAGCGGCAAGTTTTGATGCTATGGAAAAAATTGCCGATCGTAAGCGGAAAATTTTTCCGCATCGGTTTTTTGAAAAGACGTATGATTCAAGCTGGTTGTAGTGGCTTCCGATAAACTGTTCAGCGGCAATCACCGGATGGTCCGGTATGGGAGTTGCAGGGCGGCGCAAGGATGCGCAATCCGATAAAGGTTACACTGCAAAAACAAGGAGGCTTCAAATGCAGATTACCAATAATGTATCATCATTCAATGTGTGGAAAAACTACACTCGTAATACCGAGGGACTTCGTGACTCGATGTCTAAACTCTCTTCGGGGTCCAGAATCCAGAATGCCGGGGATGACCCGTCTGGTTTGGCTATGAGTGAGCGTTTGCGCGTTCAGTCTCGCAATACAGCAGCGTCTGCGAGCAATGTTGAAAACAAAATGAATTATCTTCAAACAGCGGATAGCTGGTTGCAGAAGGTTCAGGACATGCTCGGTCGTATGAGTGAGCTTTCCGTTATGTCGAATGACGGAACAAAAGCGCAGTCTGACCGTGATGTTCTTCAGAAGGAGTTCAAACAGATGCAGGAAGAAATCCAGCGGATTACCAGTGGTGCAACTGCTGCCGGTAAATTCAACGGACTTTATCTGTTCCGTGGAGGAACGGGTGTTGCTGAGATGGCAGGGGACAAAGTTAAGGCTGGAACCGTGTCTCAGCAGATTGGTGCAGACGTGGGGATGGAATCGACCACAGAAGAAATTAACCTGACGGCGACGAATAATGAAACGATCGGTTCGTATGCGACGTATTCGTATGCAGACAATATGAGTCTTGGTGGCTCAACGATCAGTAGTGTAACCTGGTCGAGCTTGATCACGACAGATAATCTGAAGATTTCTGTTCAATCAGCCGCTTCTGAAGCAGTCGGAAAACTCAATGTCGGAATCGACTTCATCAGTGAGAAACGCGCTGTGTTGGGTGCGGATCTTAAGCGGATGGAACAGACGCTCGGCGGTCTCCAGAACTACGAAGAAAACATCACGGCTACTGAAAGTCGAATCCGTGACGTGGACGTGGCGAAAGAGACAACTGAGATGTCAAAATACCAGATCCTTCAACAGGTCGGTACGGCGATGTTGGCGCAGGCCAATAATCTCCCGAATGGTGTTCTGCAGCTCCTTGGCTAATTATCAGACATGTGGTGGGGGCTGCGGCCCCCGCTTTTTTCGTCATGATGAAAAAGCTAAAAATAAAGGCTAAGCCAGTTTCGCTGGCAACGCGTCTCGCTGTATTTATTTTCTTAATTAATACGGTGGTTCTGACCTCTTTAGGGGTTTATTATGCGCGTCGGTTTTCTGCGCATATCGAAGACGGGCTCGTCGCGGGTTCCTCGGTTCCTGTGATGTTGATGGAGCAGAATCGAGAAAATTTCAAATTGGTTCGCGACCCGTATACACTTCGCAAATTGGTTGGTCGGTCGGTTGACCAAGCCATGATTATCTCGCCGAACGGGAAGATTTTATATTCGTTGGATCTGAAAATGGAGGGGATTTCTCTTCCGCAACTCTCTTCGCGTCACTCGCTGTTTTCACAAATCACCCAAACGGATGTTGAGGTGGAAATTTTCCGCCCCATTCTGCGGACTGCTATTTCTCGCGGGGTCGCGAGCCCTATTGTCTGTCGAGGAGAATTCGCCGGCTATCTCTGGCTTGTCGTGAATATCGAAGGAGATGTTCTGGCAAAAAGACAAACAACACTGCTCTTCTTTCTCGGCGGCTTAATCACGATTCTTCTCTGCGGCTTTTCGCAATTCGTTTTGGTTCATCACCTGATTATTCCGCGTGTGCATCGGATGGCCCGCTGTGTTCAATTTGTCGAAAAAGGGGATCTCTACGTGCGCATTGCTGGCTCGCGAATGCACGACGAGCTGGGCGGGCTCGAAACAAGCATCAATCGAATGGTTGCCGAGCTTGAGAGTCGTGCGCTCCTTCAGAAAGGGTTGGTGAAAGATTTGGAGACGGCTCGGGACGACGCGGAGGTTGCTGGGCATTGTAAAGACGCATTTCTTGCGAACATATCTCATGAACTCCGCACGCCAATGAATGCGGTGATCGGTCTGTCCGAGTTGCTGCTTAATACACAGCTAGATAGCGAGCAAAAGGAACATGTGGAGGTTGTGCTGCAATCCGGCGAATGGCTCTTGAGCATTCTAAACAACATCCTATCTTTGGTGAAACTTGAGGAAAATACGGTTGAAATGACGCGTGAGGAGATGTCGTTGCGCGGACTATTCGATGAACTTCATTCATATTACCGCCCGTTTGCCTCAGGATGCAATCTGGAATTCGAGTGTGTTGTTGGGGAAGATGTTCCTGACAGTGTCATCTCCTATAAAGACACGTTGCAGCAGATTTTCGGAAATCTTTTGTTGAACGGATTTAAGTTTACACATCAAGGAAATGTTCGCTTGTGTGCTGAATTAGTTCAGCTCGTTGAGGAGGATTCTCGCGCCGTAATCAAATTCGAGGTTCAGGACAGCGGTATTGGTATTTCGCAGGAGGCACGGGTAAAGGTTTTTGAAGCCTTTTCGCAGGAAGACGATTCCAGTACACGAAAGTACGGCGGAGTTGGGCTTGGGCTTACAATTTCTCAGCAACTCGTAAATCTTCTCAAGGGAACTCTGGAGCTGACGAGTGAGGTAGGGACAGGGTCGTCATTCTTTTTCACCGTTGAAGTAGATCTACCCAAGAAAGTCGAGGAAGCTTTGGAGGTCGAGGCAGAAGAGGTTTCAGAGCCAGAAGCGATCTCGGAACCCGAAGAGGTGTCGCCACCTGAAGACACGAAAGATCCCGCGGAGAACGAAGAGCCAAAGCGCCCACCTCGCGTATTGATTGTTGAAGACAATAAATTCAATCGAATGGTGATGAAAACAGCCCTCAAACGAGTTGGATGCGAGACTGTAGAAGCTGAGGACGGGCTCCTTGCTCTTGAAGTGCTGGGGCTCGACGGAGAAAAAACGGGTCCGGTCGATTTTGATCTAATCATGATGGATATTCAAATGCCGAACATGGACGGGATGGAAGCGACCCTGAATATTCGTTCGAGGCAGAGCGATGGCGCGCCCGTCCCGATTATTGCAGTGACCGCTCATCTAATGGAAGATGATTGCGAAACGTTTGTTCATGAGCATATGGATGGATATCTTCCAAAACCTGTTAACTCGGAAGCGTTGGCAGACATTTTAGAAAAGCACTTAGGTATAGAACCGTCGAACAAAAAGGCTTAGGGGAGTGGAATTTATCGTTGTACCAAAAACCAGTACAACAAAAACGTCCAACCCTTGGAACGCGGTGCGGAAACATTCGCCACGAAACGCAAAAAAACACTTAACTGGAGC
>JAOZMR010000041.1 GCA_029934215.1 Pontiellaceae bacterium
GTCAGCTTGATGTTCATTTCGTCTATTGTTTTCTTAAATTCTTCAGGAACGCCGCGATCGGTGATGATGTGATCGACCTGATCGATCTCGCAGGAACGTGCAAAAGAGATCTTACCGATTTTTTCGCTGTCCACGAGCAAAATAACTTCGCCCGCCTGTTTCATGACTAATTCCTTCGTGTAGGCTTCGTCTGGGTCTGTTGTGGTAAGCCCCGCATCAATCGTCACCCCCATGGTTCCCATAAATGCTTTATCGACATGCAGTTCGTTGAGCGTTCCTCGCGTCAACGAGCCGACAATTGTTTGGGAGCGACGGCGCAATTCGCCACCAATCAAAATCAAACGCGGACCGCTTCCGCCCAACTCGACAGCCGCACGAAGAGAATTTGTGACCACGGTAACGTTTTGCATCTCTCGAAGAAGCCGGATCAGCTCCAGCGTCGTGGTTCCTCCATCGACATAAATGGTGTCATCGGGCTGTACACATTTGAACGCCTCAGCGGCAATCGCCTTTTTTTCCACCGCAGCAACGGACGCTTTATCATCAAAAATCGCGGGTTCTTCCAAACGACTCTCGACAACCACCGCCCCGCCGTGAACACGGCGCAGAGCCCCCCTGCCCTCTAAATCTGCCAAATCGCGTCGAATCGTCGCAGAGGAGACTGTTAACTCAACACTCAAATCCTCAACACGTACAATTCGCTCCACCTTAAGAAGTTGCAGTATCCTCTGGTGTCGTTCTGCACCTAATTCTCGTTCATATCGCTTGTTCATTTTTAATCACTTTCTGTTCAGAAGTGTTCGTTTATACTCGCTTCGTGATCATTATCAATCATAAATTGTCATTCATTTTCGCCTGGCGCAAAAAAAAGCACAAGGCTCTTGTATTTATCGGTATTCATGAAAAACTACCCACATCAAATAAGGCGAGATCTTACGTCTCGAAAACACGATAACCGGAGAGACAAACCAAGAGCTTAGACGTAACACTAACAGAAAACGGCGAAGAAGTATACGATTCCAATATCACTCACAACTTAAACAAAATGGCGACTGCGGCAGGACTCTACAAAGAGCTCTGGAGACCTGAGGAGATTGGAGCGACTCATGCGATAGACATCATCGACGCTATTGAGATTGGTTTACAAAAGATGATTGACGATCCAGTCAAATATAAAGCATATAACGCCCCGAACGGATGGGGTTTGTATAAACATTTCGTACCGTGGGTCTCAAAATATCTAGAAGCCTGTAAAGCCAATCCAGATGCCGAAATTGAAGCGTCCTAAAAAACAAGGTCAACCATGCTTACAAAAGACAACGCGATATTAGTATTCATTGATGTTCAGGGAAAACTCTCCGAGCGGGTCGAGGACTCAGAAGCCCTGTTTGAGAATCTCCGTCGCCTGCTCAAAGGAGTGACGGCGCTGGACGTTCCAGTCCTCGTCACCGAGCAGATCCCCGAAAAACTCGGTCCGACACGCGAGGAGTTTCAAGAATTCATCACCGAGCCGCCGATCAGCAAAAGCAGCTTCGGCTGTTGCGGCGAGCCGGCATTTTTCCAAGCCTTGGAAAAAACCGGACGCAAACAGGTGATCCTCTGCGGCATCGAAACTCACGTTTGTGTTTATCAAACGGCTCTTCAACTTTTGGCGACCGACCACGAAGTAACCGTCGTTACCGACGCCGTCTCATCGCGCGACCCCGCCAATAAAACGCTGGCTCTCCGACGTTTGGAAAACGAAGGCATCCAACTGACCGGAACCGAGATGCTACTCTTCGAAATCCTCGGCGACGCCAAAGACCCTGCATTTAAATCCATCCTTAACATCGTGAAATAAACAGAATAAGGAATATTTGATATTCGATATTTGACAGTTGATATTCAGCAAAAGGTTTATCCATGATCTATCTCTTACTTGTCTCTCTGCTCTGGGCGTTTTCCTTTGGGTTAATCAAAGGAGAGCTCACCGGTCTGCCCTCCTCGTCCGTTGCGTTCGTGCGGCTCCTCATCGCTTTTGCCGTGTTCGTTCCATTTCTACGCGTTCGAAATCTACGCGGCGGCGATGCTGTAAAACTTCTTCTAACCGGTGCTGTGCAATATGGACTAATGTACGTCACATACATTCAGGCATTCCAACATCTTCAAGCCCACGAAGTGGCGCTATTCACGGTTTTCACACCCATTTATGTCACAATCATCAACGACCTATTTGAGCGGAGGCTCTGCCCCGTTTCAATGAGCGCCGTCATCTTGGCCGTCGCGGGCGGTATAATCATTAAATATCAGGACCTCGGCTCACCAGAACTCTTGCTCGGGTTTTTGCTCATGCAGGTCGCAAACCTATCCTTTGCTTTCGGACAGATTTTCTATCGCCGAATCATGGCTGCATTACCGAACAAACCCGCCGATCTCCAGATTTTCGGTCTGCTCTACCTCGGGGCTGCGCTCACTGCCGCGTTGGCAACAATCGGTTCCGACTGGACAGCATTTGAGCTCTCACTCCGGCAAGCAGCCACCCTACTCTACCTCGGCATCATCGCCTCCGGCCTTGGCTTCTTTCTGTGGAACATCGGGGCACGTCGAATCAACGCAGGCTCACTCGCCGTCTTTAACAATCTAAAAATTCCGCTTGGAATCCTCGTTTCTGTTCTCTTTTTCGGAGAAACAACAGATTGGACACGCTTGCTCATCGGTGGTGCACTCATGGCAACCGCCCTATTCATCAACGCCAGATACAAACCAGAAAAACAGCGAATTATTTAATCGCCAAACAGACAAATCTACGCAAAATTAGACGCTTTAAATTTTTCAAGGGATTTTACAATGAATGGTTATCTGATTTTTATTCTAGCCCTACTCGTTTTTAACGAGTTGCTATCACTCATCGTTGAAACACTCAACATCCGGAACTTATCCACGAAAATACCAAAGGAATTCAAAGGGATCTACGACGACGAGAAATATGCAAAATCCCAACGCTACCTCAAAGACAACACCCGATTCGAGAAGATTCAAGCAGGCATCACGCTACCCCTCACCATCGCCTTTATTCTTATTGGTGGGTTTAGCTGGATCAATGATATCGCGCAGAGCACCTCCGATCACATGATTCTTCAGGGCCTTGTTTTTGGCGGAATCCTCTTTATTGCTGGGCAAATCATTGACATTCCATTCGGACTCTACAAGACCTTTGTTATCGAAGAAAAATACGGTTTCAACAAAACCACACCTAAAACATTTGTGTTAGATAACATCAAAGGATTCGGGCTCACCATTCTACTCGGCGCACCCATTTTCGCGCTAGTTCTTTGGATTTTCAGCTCCGTCACAAACGCCTGGCTCTGGGCGTGGGGATCACTCACAATCATTCAACTCATCCTCCTGTTCATTTCTCCAGTCGTCATTCTCCCGCTCTTCAACAAATTCACCCCGCTCGAAAAAGGGGATCTACACTCGAAAATCGAAGAATTCGCAGATGCGCAAAAATACAAAGTAAGCGGCGTCTTTAAAATTGACGGCTCAAAACGCTCCACAAAATCAAACGCCTACTTTACAGGCTTTGGAAAAACCAAACGAATCGCACTGTTCGATACCCTCATCGACAACCACAGCACCGCCGAACTCGTCGGCGTGCTCGCCCACGAAATAGGACACTGCAAGCTCGGTCACATCAAAAAAAGCATCTTCATCTCGCTTGCCTCATCGCTTATGATGTTTTTCATCCTCTCCCTATTTATCAGCAAGCCGGGCCTTCACGCAGCATTCGGAATCGAAGGCGCACCGCTATACGCCGGATTCATCTTCTTCAGCTTCCTCTACGCGCCAATCAGCATGATTCTCGGGCTGATCAGCAACATCCTTTCCAGAAAGCACGAATTCGAGGCCGACGCTTTCGCCGCAGAAACCACCAAAAACCCATGCGAAATGATCAACGCATTGAAAAAGCTTTCCGTAGACAATCTTTCGAACCTCACTCCGCACCCGCTTAAAGTCTTCCTAGAGTACTCTCATCCTCCAGTCCTTGACAGAATCAAAGCACTAAAAAAGTTAAAACAATCATAAACGATTTTTCCAAGCATTGGAAGAGGCTCAAAACGTGAGGTTGAGCCCGATGACGGCGTGGCGGCCGGCCGCTTGTAGCTCATCGAACGGGGTATAGTTTTTGTCGAAGAGATTGTATATTCCAGCATAAACCTCTAGCGAAACTGGGGTGCTTTCACCGAGGTCGACGAATTCGTCGAGAAGATAGGAAACCTCAAGGTTTGCGGTTCCCCATCCGTCCTCTTCGAGGCCCGTTCCGTCGCTATAGTCAATTTCCGCATTCGATGCAAAGCGGCTGAAGAAATCGACGTTCACGGAACTGGTTTCGGAGACATCCGCGACATAGCGAAGCCCCGCGCGTCCGCTCAGTTCTGCTACGCCGCTATCCTTTGTGGATTCGACGATGTTGCCGGTTCCATACTCGAGTTCGCGTTGCAGATAGGTGAGGTTGACGTATGGCGTAAAACCCGAGTCGCCCAGATCGTACGCAAGCGAGAGTTCCGCCCCGAAAGTTTCGGCTCCGCCGACGTTGATGTATTGAGCGGCATCGGTGGTGATGTAGTCTTTGGTTTCGGTGTAAAAAACGGAAACTTCCGCAGTGAGACGGTCGCCCTGATAGAGTGCGCCGAGTTCGAAACTCTGCGAGGTTTCGGGCGCAAGTCCAGCATTTCCGGCGATTGCCGGTGTGGTTCCATGAGCCGGTGCTCCGGTGTACAACTCAACGAGGTTCGCGTGGCGATAGCCTTGCGAATAGTTGGCGCGAAGCGTCAGGTTGTCGGTCGATTGATGAACCACCCCGAGGCTGAACGCCATGTTGTCGTCTTGAGAACCGCCGCTTGTGAAAGGAATATCTGGATCATCGGTGTTGTTGAGGTCGGACTCCACATAGGTATAGCGAGCGCCGCCGATCAAGCGGGTTTTATCCGTGACCTTCCATTCATCTTGAATGAATGCCGCCGCTGTGAGCATTTCGGCATCGTATACGAAATGTTCAAAGATCGGTGTACGCGGGGGAAATATGGTTCCAGTGCGCGTGCGAGTTTTTGTCGTTCCGTCAATATCGTCGTGCGTCACGGTTGCGCCAGCCACGATAATGTGATCACCTAATTCCCAGTCAGTTTGGATCTCGCCGCCGTGCGTGAATTGCTCATTATGCGTGCGGGTTTTAGTTGTGTAATCAAAAAAGGGGCGAGAAGGAAATGCCAATTCCGTCCAGATTCCAAAGTCGCGCGTGGTTTCTTGACGGTATCCGGAAAGCCGCACCTTTCGCAGGCGCTCTGTCACATCTGTAATTTCAAAAAAGCCGGACACTTTTTCCTGCTCGTTCTTCGGGACGTTCATATGAACATCGACGGGGAAATCTCGCTCGCTAAACACGTCGTGAGACATGTCGTGATTGTGATAACGAAGGCCCGCATGGATGTTGTTCGTTTTGTAACCGACATAAACACCGTACTCCTCGCTCTCGGACCCCGTCCCAGAAACTCGCTTCTGCGCCGGATTGCGAATGCTGGCTCCATCCGAATCCAACGTCCGAGTCGCAGTTTTCCGGTCGCCGCCGCGGTAGGTTCCATAGCTGACGGCGTATTCGATTCCGTGAACGGTTCCGTGAACATCGAAATCCTGACGGAACCCGCCGTTGCTAGAATCGTACGAGGTGCTGATTCCGCCGCCGATTGCTTTCTCGCTTCCCTTTTTTGTGATGATATTGATGGTTCCGCCGATGGCCTCCGATCCGTAGAGAACGGATGACGGTCCTTTGACCACTTCGATTCGCTCAATCTGATTTTTGCCGATAAGTGGCATCCCGCCTTGCATAGATTTCTGCTGCGAGAGCGGTTGTCCGTCGAGCAAAATTAATGTCCGATGAGTAGACTCCCCGCGAATGCGGACATACTTCATTCCATTTCCGCCGTTGTCCGAAACCGTGACTCCTGGAATATCGCGCAGCACCTCCAGAACTGACTGCGCAGGTTTTTTCTTAATCTCATACTCCTGCACAGCCGCGACCGAAACAGGAATCTCGCTTTTAAGTCGCTCCATCCGAGTGGCAGACACCACCACTTCGCCCGTGCGAATCACCTCATTCGTATCCGCCCGAACAACACCCATCGTCGCGATCAACCCCGCAACACTCATCTGAATCCAATCATTTACCTGCATTATCTGCTCCTTTATTTGTTAAAGCGAAGGAATTTAGTCTCGCCTAACTTTTTTGTCAATCAGCTTATTTGAAAAAATTGATTAACAGGCACTTCAGTCCAACCAGTCCAGAGGCTTTAAGATTTTCAACAACCGCTACGCTAGAGGAAGTCAGAGGTAGAGGAATATCGAATATCGAACAAGGAATTTCGAATATCGAGGGGAGATGCATTTTCAATGACCGAGCTCCAATCATTGGAAAAACTGGCAGTTATTTTTCCAAGGCTTGGAACTTTTTATCGAGTCGCTTGGCGGAGATTTTTCCGTCGGTGCGGACTTCGGGCGCGAAGCGGTTGATGCGGAATTCTTCGAGCATCATTGCGAGCTCAATGATGTCGTAGGCTTCGGAGAGGTTTGGGTGCGCGAGCTGCTGCTCGGTGAGCCGGTCTTGAAAGGGTTTGATTTCTGCCAACTTGCTTTGGTCGGCGGTTGGGTTGTGGCCAAGGCGTTCGATGCGAATGAGTATGGCGCGGAGGTAGCGCGGGAGTCGGGTGAAGAGCTCTTCGGTTTTTAGGAATCCGGGGCGGAAGAGGTAGTCGAGCTGAAATTGAATGTCTTCGCGAGCGGCGACGGGTAGGTCGTCGAGTTTTTCAATGATTTTCTGTCGCTGCGAAATCGCTTTTTCGAGTTCGGCGGCCCAGTCGCTGATGGTGGCGTAGAGTGTGCCGCGTGCTTCAGTCGCGCGGGCAGTGAAGATGGCTTCGTCGCGGATGTCGTCGCCGAGCGCGGTGGCGATGGCGGCGTCGATGAGGTCGTCGAGAACGTGTTCGTCGATGGCGTGGAGCGTGAGTTGCAACATCGGGTTGATCGGCAGGCGTTTGGTGACGTATTTAATTTGATCGGCTTGGGCGATTCGGAAGAGCCGAGCCAGTCCGGCGCGGTGGGTGTAGCGGGCGTTCGTTTCGCTCAAGAATACGCGCACGCCCACGCCGTCTGTTTCGGCGTACAGCGCGGGGTATCCCTTCGTTTGTTTGGGGTCTTGCGAGACGACTTCATCGGGAATGGGTTCGGCGGGCCAGCTTGTTTGGGGTGGTTGTTCCCATTGGACAAAGGCGGCTTCGGCTCCTGTGCGATGGATTGTCTGGCGTTGCTGGTCTGAAATGGCGGAGTGGACTTCGACGATTTGGTCGCTTTGGGTTTCGACGATTTTCATCTGCAAGTGAGACGGCAAGTCGGCGGGGTTGAAGTCGGATTCATCGACTGGCAGGGCGTATTCTTTTTGCAAAAAGCCCGAGAGCACGGTGGTTAACGGGGCGTTCATTACACGTTTAAACGTATCTGAAAATTCGCGGGCGGTTCGGTCGATGGGCTGGATTCGGACGCGCAGTTTTTTGGGGAGCGTGCGAAGGAGCGCGGCGACTTTTTCTTCGAGGCGTCCGGGAACGAGCCAGTCGGTCGCGCCTTCGGGAATCAGGTTGAGTTTGTCGCTCGGGCAAAGGACGGCGACGCCGTCGAGTTCTTCGCCGGGATCAAAGGTGTAGTGAAGCGGGAAGGATTGATCGCCAAAGGAGATGCGGTCGGGAAAGTCGGCGGAAGAGAGTTCGTCCAGTTGCGGAAAGAGTGCATCTTCTTTGCGCATGGCGATGCGTGCGTTGGTTTCGCGAATCCATTTTTCCAAGGTTTGGACAGAATATACATCGGGCGGCAGGATGCGATCAAAGTGCCGAACGATGGCTTCGGTATCCAAAAAGGCGCCGGGGCGGCGGAGCTTTTCTTCCATTTCGTGAATGTCGTCGAGCATCTGACGATGGCGTTTTAGCCAGCCCTGACGAGTATGCAGGTCGCCGGGTGCCACGCCATCTCGAATGAAAATCTCGCGCGCCGCTTCGGGGTTGATCGGGCCGTAGTGTACGCGTCGATCGCTCACGAGTTGCAGCCCGCCGGAGAGGATCGATTCTTTGGCATAGACGAACCCGTTATCCGGATTCCAGCGCGGTTGCTTGTACACTTTTTTGCAGAGGTGCGGCGCCACCTGCTCGACCCACGCCGGATCGATGGCGGCGACGGTGCGGGCGTAAAGGCGAGTGGTTTCCACGAGCGCAAAGGTCATCACCCATTGTGGCGGTTTTTTGAAAAGCGCGGAGCCAGGGAAGATGAAAAAACGCCGCTCCCGCGCGGCTTCGAACTCCGCGCGTTCACCTTTGAGTCCAATATTGGCGGGCAGCCCCGCCAACAGGCTCCGGTGAATCAGGTCGGGGTGCGTTTTTCCGCCTTGTCCCTTTTTCGGTTCTTTTTTCTGGCTTCTGATTTGCTGCGAAAGCTCGCGGCGAAGGTTGGACCATTCGAGAATACGGCGATAGTTGAGAAAACGTTGCCGACACAGACGACGCATTTTACTGTGTGACGCGCCGCCCTCTTTTTCGGATTGAATGAAGTTCCAGAGGTTGAGGATGGTTAGGAAATCAGAGTCCGGATCGACCCACTGTTTATGAGCCAGATCAGCCTCTTCGGCTCGCTCTGCCGGACGCTCCCGGACGTCCTGAATGGATAGAAAAGAAACGAGCGTGAGCACTTCGTCGAGTGCGCCTTCGGCTCGGGCCTGAATCAACATTCGCGCGAGATGCGGATCGACGGGAAAGGCGGCGACCTCGCGCCCCATCGGAGTGAGCCTTCGGTTTTTGTCAATCGCCCCGAGATCGTAGAGCGTTTTATAGCCTTCATTGATGAGCGCGGACTGTGGCGGGTCGAGGAACGGGAAATTTTCGATCGGCGGCAAATGCAACAGATCCATTTGCAGAATGACCCCCGCGAGAGAGGTGCGGCGGATTTCGGGGTCGGTATATTCAGAGGCATTGCTCAAAACCTCTTCGTCGTAAAGATAGAGACAAATCCCGTCGGTCACGCGCCCACAACGTCCGCGCCGCTGACGCGCGCTCGCCTGCGAAACCTGCTCAATTTGCAGGCGTTGCACCTGCGTGCGCGGGTTATAGCGACTGAGTCGCACCTGTCCGGAGTCGATTACATAATGAATGCCGGGAATGGTGATGGAGGTTTCCGCTACGTTGGTTGCCAAAATGATTCGTCGCCGCCCGCCGACTTTAAAAACACGTTGCTGTTCGCCCATGCTGAGCCGCCCGAACAGCGGCAACACTTCGGTGTTCGCCCATTTCTGACCTTCGAGCTTTTTGGTGGCATCGCGAATCTCGCGTTCGCCGGGCAAAAAAATCAGCACATCGCCGTTCGCATCGACGTCATTGATCCAGCGCATCGCGCGGACAATATGATCCGGCGTTTCCTCATCCTTTCCGGGCGGCAGAAAAAAATCTTCGACCGGATACGTACGCCCCTCGACCTGCATGATCGGCGCGTGATTAAAAAATTTTGAAAAGCCTTCGGCGTCAAGCGTCGCCGAGCTGATGATGACTTTCAAATCGGGGCGGCGCGGCAAAATGGTTTTTAAATAACCGAGGAGGAAATCGATGTTCAGGCTTCGCTCGTGGGCTTCATCAATAATGATGCAGTCGTACTGGCGCAGGAGCCGGTCGCGTTGGGTTTCGGCCAGCAAAATGCCATCGGTCATAAACTTGATGACCGTCTCATCGGCGGTTTGATCGTCGAACCGTACCTGACAGCCAACGCCCTTCCCGTACTCCGTTTGCATCTCTTCCGCCACGCGGCGGGCCATGCCCGTAGCGGCGAGCCGACGCGGTTGTGTGATGCCGATGCGCCCTGTCTTTCCAAGCCCCGCCTCGCGCACGATTTTTGGCAGTTGCGTGGTTTTCCCCGACCCCGTGGTTCCACATACAATCACGACTGGGTTAGCGTCAATCAGCTCACGGATTTCATCCCGCTTTCCAGAGATTGGAAGTTCCTCTGGATAATTCATTTTCAGTTGAACCTGAGCACGCTTCTCGGCGCGTTCTGCCCATCGGTTTGTTGGGATCGGTTTCATAGAAGCGGGGAGGCTACATTTAGGCGAGACAGACTCGGAAGCCGAGATTGCTGTTTGCGCTCAATGGGTTCATTTTGAAACGAAAGGCGGAGCGACTGTATCCAGAGAAATCGTACCAGCTGCCGCCTCTGTAGACGCGGTCGATGTTGCTTACATCCTCGGACAACCAAGCTGTTCCGTCAGTGGGTGCTCCATCGTAGTTTTCATGCCACTGATCTTCGCACCACTCCCATACATTTCCGTGCATGTCATATAGACCCCAGTCATTGGGTCGAAAACAACCAACAGGCGAGGTCGAGTTGTCTCCATAAACGGGTGTTCTTTCGTAGTTTGCGTATCGCTCCAGCTGTTCCTCCTCTTCTCCAAAACTGTATTCTGTTGTGGTGCCGGCCCGACAGCAATATTCCCATTGCGCTTCGCTCGGCAAATCCACGTGTTTGCCGGTCTTCTGCGAAAGCCGCTGGCAGAATTGTTTGGCATCCTCCCAAGTCACGATTCCCGCCGGATGCTGTGCGCTGTCGAGCTGATCTCTGAACATGGATGAATTGGATGGCATTACTGCCTCGTATTGCGCCTGTGTTACGGGGAATATGCCCATATAAAACGGATTTGCAATTGTCACCTCGTGAGGCGGCTCTTCTGCTTCTGTTGTCGTGCCACCCATAGTGAATTTCCCAGGTTCAATATATATAAGCTTCAGCAATTCGCCTCCGCCGCAATCTAAATCCAGCATTTCCGGTGTTTGTGTTGTCCCAATCTCGGGTTTCGCTGTTCCACAAAAAGGACAAACAATCCAGTCCTGTTCTAGCTCTTTTTCGCATTTCACACAGTTCATTTTCTTAATCTCCTCGTAGTACACTCAGGTTTTTTCCAAACGTCGGAAACCAACTCTACAGCACTCCTGACATTTTTCAAGGGGCGGAGTTTTTTAGGCAAAATGGATCCGATCATTTTGCGAGATAAAACATGAATGCGGGCGTTTTGTATGCGGGCTGGATTTTGGGAGCTGGAAGCTCCCGCCACTGTCCTTAAAGTGGCGGGAGCTTCTTGCTCCCGTTTTTGAGAGATGGAAACCAACGGCTTGGAAGTTTAAGGGGATATTCCAAGGGTTGGAACCTTTTTTACAGCTAGAACTCTTTCTCGGCGGCTCATCTATTACCCAGCGCTGAAAGCGTAGCGATAAATAATTTTTGTATTCAAAAATAACGACTGTTAAGGAGTGGTTCATGAATGAAATTTACGAATGAACAGCCATTCAGAAGGTCCCATCATTTCCGCTCCCTTTGGGTCGCTTCTTTTTGGGGAATACAAAAAGCACGTTCGAAATACCTCAGGTAGCACAATCTCCTTTTCAGGTTAATGATTGATCGTTCTACGACGTTATGTTTAACTAATCAACACGATGCCAACCTATAAACCATTACCCCAAAAACCCAAGTCCTATGAAAAACAATTTTAAACTCCTTCGAGAAGAACAAATCGCCGAACTCAACGGCTCCGTAAAAATCTACACCCACGAGCCGACGGGCGCAGAAATCATCTCCGTCGAAAACAACGACAACAACAAAGTATTCGGCGTCACCCTCCGCACACCGCCGTCCGACTCCACCGGAATCGCGCACATTCTCGAACACTCCGTTCTCTGCGGTTCGCGCAAATACCCGCTTAAAGACCCCTTCGTTCAGCTCCTTAAAGGCTCCCTCCAAACCTTCCTCAACGCGATGACCTACCCTGACAAAACGGTCTACCCCGTCGCCAGCCAGAACCATCAAGACTTCTACAACCTCGTCGATGTCTACCTCGACGCCGTATTCTTTCCGCGCATCACCCCCGACTTCTTCCAACAAGAAGGCTGGCACTACGAGCTGGAAAACACGGACGCGCCCCTCACCTGCAAAGGCGTCGTCTACAACGAAATGAAAGGCATCTACTCCTCGCCCGACAGCCTCCTAATCGAGCGCTCACAACAAGCACTCTACCCCGACATCACCTACGGGCTAGACTCCGGCGGCAACCCCTCCGAAATCCCAAACCTCACCTACGAAGCCTTCAAAACCTTCCACGAAACCTTCTACCACCCCTCCAACGCCCGCATCTTCTTCTACGGCAACGACGACCCCGCCCGCCGATTCGAAATCCTCGAAGAATACCTCAGCGAATTCCAAACCTTGGAAAACCCAGCGGACTCCTCCATCCCGCGACAACCAACCTTCGACCAGCCCGTCGAAATCGAAGAAACCTACGCCACAGACGACGACGCAGCCAAAGCCTACACCACCGTCAACTGGGCGCTACCCGACGGCACTGAACACTTCGCCCTCACCATCCTCGACCACATCCTCACCGGAACCTCCGGCTCCCCCCTGCGCAAAGCCCTCATCGAATCCGACCTCGGCGAAGACCTCGCCGGCTTCGGACTCGAAACCCACATGCGCCAGCCCGCCTACTCCATCGGCATGAAAGGCATCGACCTTCCAAACCTTGGAAAAATCGAACCCCTCATCCTCCAAACCTTGGAAAAACTCGTCACCGAAGGCATCGACCGCGGCGACATCGAAGCCGCCATGAACAGCTTCGAATTCGACCTACGCGAAAACAACAGCGGATCCTGCCCGCAAGGTCTATCCATCATGCTCCACATGACCGAAACCTGGCTCTACGACTGGGATCCACTCGCACTCGTCGCCTACGAAAAACCGCTCGCCGGACTCAAACAAGGCATCGCCGACAACCCACGCTTCTTCGAAAACCTCATTCAAAAAAACCTACTCGACAACACGCACCGCGCCACCATCAAACTCCTACCCGACCCCCAAAAAGGTCCCCGCGAAGAAACCGAAGAAAAAGCCCAGCTCCAAGCCGTACGCGACGCCATGAGCGCCGAAAAAATCCAGCAAACAATTGACACCACCCAAGCTCTACTAAAAATGCAGGAAACCCCCGACTCGCCCGAAGCCATCCAAACCCTCCCCCTACTCCAGCGAACCGACCTCCGCAAAGAATGCCGAACCATCCCTCGCCAAATCGAAACCCACGACAACGCAACCCTCCTCTTTCACGACCTCTTCACCCGAGGCATCGCCTACATCGACATCGGCTTCGACCTCCACGTCCTCGACGCCGACGACCTCCCCTGGGTCTCCCTCCTCGGCAGCATGCTCATCGAAATGGGAACCCAAAAAGAAGACTACTCCGCCCTCGCCCAACGCATCGCGCAAAAAACCGGCGGACTCTACGCCGCCCCCATGCACACCGCCGCCGAAAACAACCCCACCAGCATCAGCCGCCTCTTCCTACGCGGAAAATGCATGAGCGCACAAACCCACGACCTCCTTGCCATCCTCAGCGACATCCTCTTCGCGCCAAAATTCGACAACATCAAACGCTTCAAAGAAATCCTCCTCGAACACAAAGCCGAAATGGAAAGCGGACTCATCCCCAGCGGACACTCCGCCGTACTCTCCCGCCTCAAATCGCACCACCACGAATCTGCCCGCGCCGCCGAAGCCATGAGCGGAATCGACGCCCTACTATTCCACCGCGACCTCCAGAAAAAAGTTGATCACGACTGGGAAAACATCATAGAACGAATCGAAACCATCCTACAAAAACTACTCGCAGGCGGACTCGTCATCAACATAACCGCCGACGCCACAGACCGCGCTCAAATCTTCCAAACCTTGAAAAAATTCCTCGGTAACTTTCCAAAGGTTGGAACAAAAAGTTCCAACCCTTGGAACTTCACAGAAAAACTCCCAACATCGGAAGCCCTCATCGCCTCCTCACGCGTCAACTACGTCGGACGCGCCATCAACCTCTTCGACAACGGCTACAAAATGGACGGCTCCTCACTCGTCATCACCAAATACCTACGCACCGCATGGCTATGGGAAAAAATCCGCGTACAAGGCGGAGCATACGGCGCCGTCTGCGCCTTCGACGTCAACTGCGGATCGTTCGCCTTCGCCTCCTACCGCGACCCAAACCTCCTCGACACGCTCGACACCTACGGAAAAACCGGCGATTTTTTGAAAAACCTCACCCTCGATCCAGACGAACTAACCCGCGCCCTCATCGGCGCCATCGGCTCCATCGACGCATATCTCCTGCCCGACGCCAAAGGCTACATCGACACCCTCCGATGGCTCACCGGCATGAGCGACGAAAAGCGCCAAAACCGCCGCGACGAAATTCTCTCGACGACCCCATACGACTTCCGAGCCTTTGGGGAATTCCTAACCATGGACAACTGCGCCACCTCCGTCCTCGGCTCAAAAGAAGCCATCACAAAAAGCGGCATCGACTTCCAAACCACCCTCAAAGTGCTCTAAAAAAGCTTACAACTCAACCCAACAAAAAAAGCCTCCGTTCTGTCGATCTACAAGATCCACAGAAGAGAAGTTTTTCATATATAGACGCGAAACTCCGACTCTTCACGAACGTGCGTTTTTAAAAGGCTTTTTCTTATGGATAGATTCGGTAGATCATAGATCTATAAATGTAGATATATTTCGTCGTGATAGCCCTAGGCCTGACGGGTTAACCAGCCGATCTTGTTGTTGAATACCTCCTGACTCGCACTGGTGAGTTTATCATGTTTCCAATAGACCAAAAGACCATCAAGCCGTCGCCGAATCGTTTTGGCCATCTGTTTCAAACAGAAAACTTCTGAAATCTCTGCTTTCTCACACCACAGAAGGAATGCGGTCCGAGCGAGACTATAACTATTGACGATTTTATAAATATTTCGCAAGTACTCCTTCATCATCGATGCCGCTCCTAGATCTTTGAATTCGAATCGGAGTTTTTTAATTCGCCCCGCCCTCCTTATGGGTGGTAGATTAAGCATAATCACCGTTATTTTCAGGGTCGAAACAGTCCTTTGATTCGTAATTTTCATTCATGAACCACTCCTTAACAGTCGTTATTTTTGAATCCAAAAATTATTTATCGCTACGCTTTCAGCGCTGGGTACGCTTACCCCCAACATCAAACCACGACCCAGCGAATTTAAGGTGGAATTCGCATCCGTTCTGCTCGTGTTTTTGGCGACAAAAAGCCGCCACCTTACGGGACGCCATCGCTTTGCTGATCCCAACCCCAAAATGGCAGCTCTGAGAGCCGAGA
>JAOZMR010000236.1 GCA_029934215.1 Pontiellaceae bacterium
AACAAAAATTTCACCTAATTGCCATTGCCAATTTTCACCCCCGTGAACGGTTACTGTTATGAATAGAAAAATTACACGAAGAGATTTTAGTAAAAGGGTTGGTCTGGCGTTTTTTTCAATAGCCGTGGTGGACATTCTTAATCCGTTAAAAGCAAAAGCTGACAACCCTCCTACTGAGTGCGAAATCGATCCCGAAATGGATGCAGCTTGCGGTGCTGAATATTTTGATGACACATGTGGAGAAGGTGGCGATGTCGATGAGGGTTGTGGGCTAGGGGATGATGCAGATGAAAGTTGTGGGGCAGAATATGAAGATTTGAACTGCAGTGACACCGATGTCGATGAAGGATGCGGCCTTGGAAACGATGAGGATCAAACCTGTGGTGCGGAGTATGAAGACCTGAACTGTAGTGACACCGATGTCGATGAAGGATGTGGTCTTGGAAATGATGAGGATCAAACCTGTGGTGCGGAGTATGAGGATCTGAACTGTAGTCAAACCGATGTCGATGAAGGATGTGGTCTTGGAAATGATGAGGATCAGACCTGTGGTGCAGAGTATGAAGACCTGAACTGTAGTCAAACCGATGGCGATGAAGGATGCGGTCTTGGAAATGATGAGGATCAAACCTGTGGTGCAGAGTATGAGGATTTGAACTGTAGCCAGTCGGATATTGATGAGGGCTGCAATTTAAATATTGATGCGGATGGTTCGTGCGGTGAAAACACACAGGATGAAAGTTGCGGGCAGCCAGATGGAAACGAAACGGATGATTCAGGGTGTTACAGAAACGAGTTTGGTGGTGAGGTGGATGAAAGCTGTGTTGAAGGATCAGGAGAAATCGATGAGGGGTGTGGTGATTGTGATAATCATGACTCAGATGATACTTGTGGTGAAGCTGGTCAAACTGATGAGATGTGTGGGCATGAGCATATAGGACATGGTGATGAGGATGATAATTGTTCGGAAACCGTTGAAGATGCGGGTTGTGGAGCCCACGATAATCAGTGGGTATTGAGTTGGAATGATGAGGATCAGCATTGTGCTGAGAATGGCGATGGGGATCAACAATGTGCTGAGACAAATCCTGCTGGTGATGAGAATTGTGATAGGAATGGACCATACACATCCAATCCTGATGAAAGTTGTGGTAATGGAAACCGAGACAAGGCATGCGAGCCGGTATATGATATGGATAATAACTGTAATTCCTATGGGGGAGATATCGATCAAATGTGTGGGTCAATTGATAGGATTTGGATTCCAGCAACTGCTCTAAATCCCGGTTTTTGGAAGTATGACCACCAAGGTGACCAGTGGTAAGGAGTAATTATGAGAAAAAAAATTAAAAAGACGATTGTTTGGTGTGTGGTCATTACTTTCATAGTAGGAAGTGTTATTTTTCTTAGTTTGAGATCAAATGAATCAGG
This sequence comes from Pontiellaceae bacterium, assembly GCA_029934215.1. Classification (GTDB taxonomy): domain Bacteria; phylum Verrucomicrobiota; class Kiritimatiellia; order Kiritimatiellales; family Tichowtungiaceae; genus Tichowtungia. The sequence goes on from JAOZMR010000236.1 coordinate 1,432, forward strand.
GGAGTTTATGGAAAAAAGAGCCAATAAGGTGTGGTCAGGGTCAACTCAAGAGTTTTCTGCTTTGTCTGAGGAAAAGAAGGCGGAGCTATATTATAAGGCACAAGAGAAACGGTTTGGAAAACAGGGGTTGGCGGCAACGTTAGCGAAAAGAGATAAGGAAAGAGGGGCAGCCAGAGAAGAAATTGACACACGGTGGGTGAAGGATAATCCAGAAGAAGCGGAGTATCTTGGTCGAGTCACGAAGCTCTTTCAGTCGACGTTTGATCATATACAAAAGTCTGAACTTACACGTGATGAAACAACGGTTTTACGGAAAACAGGAGGCTCACTGCCTGAGACCCCAATTTATCGGAAAGCTTATCTGGAGGGTATTGCTGCATTAATAGAAAAGCCTGAAACTAAAGCGGCTCTCTTAGAGTTTTTTTTAGCACCTGAACAGGTGCTGGAAGAAAAGTGCAGAAAAACGCCGTTTGGAAATTTGGCAGAGGTGCGGAGAAAAATGATTTCTGAAATAGACACCTTCCTGTCGTTGAGTGGCAAGTCGGTCGTTAATGCTATGGATATAAGCAATAAATTAATAATACTTCAAAACGTCCTACAAGAGAGCGATTTTGCGGTTGATGGCGGAGATATTCCAGGAGATATTTCAGAAAAAATAGAGGCGATTGCTCGTGGTAGTTCTCAGTCTCAGATTTTTATGGCGATACTTTATTTGCATGCGCCCAACAACCATAGTGCAACGGAATAAAAACTGGTGAGCATCCCTAGCCTAGAAAAGAAGACAAAGATGTTATGAGTTTTAATAGAAAAATTGGTCGGGTAAAAACCATTTCGTTGATGTTGTTCTTTTGGGCTTTTTTCATGTCAGTTTCTCAAGCTGGCTTCTGGGCGGAATACAAGGAAGGTTATACAAAGTTTCATGATGCAGCGAAAGCTGGAGATATAGAACAGTTAAAGCACTATATAGGAAAAGGTGTCGATATTAATAAGCGTAGCCGATCTGCTAAATGTACGGCTTTAGGGCTGGCTGTTAACTTTAAGAAATACAACTCCACAAAGTTTCTTCTTAACGAGGGTGCAGACTCGTCCGTTTCATTTCGTTTCGGCAAAGTATATTATGCTCCATTGCAGTGGGCGGCAGGAGAAGGGGATTTGAGCATAGTTCGATTGTTAATGAAGTATGTTGACTCTCCCGATGAGGGGATGGGAATGAGATATCCTCCTTATGACGGCTCTGCATTTACTTGGGCTTGCATTAAGGGACACCCTGATATTTCTGAATATCTTTTTGAGCAAGGGGCGGATTTGAATATAAAAAACTCGGATTACATGGGGTCTTCCTTAGTTGAATCAATTCGGAGTTTACATCTTCACATTGCTCTGTTTCTTTTAGAAAACGGTGCGAATGTATTGATTGAAGATTCTCGCGGGAGAACGGCTATGGATTATCTGGACGTGATGCTTAAAAATGGTTCACAAGAACTTTGGCGTGTTTTGGGTAAACAACTGGGGCGAATACCCTCTGAAGGAGATAAGCAGAGAGAAAGATCGACTTGTAAAGAATTAAAGCGATTGCTGATTGAATTCAATTCTAAGCGAAATTAAATAGAGTAGTGCAGGTATATATGGGAAATAAAAAAATAATATTCTATGTCTGGGTGCTTCCTCTTCTTTGGGTTCCGTGTACCTTGGTTCAATACAGTTTTCCGGGTGATGAGTACGCCATGTATGCAGTCTCATCTATTCCTGGGCTCTGGATTGGTTTGTTCGGGAATTATGCTGATATTCATAATCTCGCCACTCCTGTTTCGATAGCTTTCGGAGGTGCTATTACCGTGGCTGTAGTCGGCTTGTTGATGGATTGGATGCGAGTGTCTGTAAAAAGATGGGTATACTTCTTCGTTACTGTACTTGGCATCCTGTTCGCAATAGCGGTTATTCAATGTGTCCTGAACAAAACCTTTTGGAACGCAGAAGAGCTAAAGGGTTTCGCCATCTTGTTCGTTGCTTTAAGCTTGTATTTATCGGTGTTCGTTTCGATCTTATCGAAAGGCGTTGGCTTTTTAATTAACATGATAAACAAGGGGAATGCTCGACAGCGTAGACGGATAGAACGAAAGGGTGTAATGAACAAAAAATCAGTAATTTATATAGTTTTTCTTGTGCTCATTATTTTCATAACAGCAAGTGTTATGATGCATAATTTGAGGCCAGAGAAGCCGGTAAAACCCGGGGGGCAGGAATTCGTTGAGGTTCCCCCGAAGGAAAAGGGAATCCCGCAGGCCTCACAAAAAGAGCAGCATCCGGAATTCTCTGGCAGGACACAAGCGGGAAGATTGAGGAAAGAAGGACAGGCGAAAATAATCGCAGAAAGAGATCTGACAAGGAGATATAAAAAAACATCTACGAATCAGACGGAACTGAGCAGGAGAAAACTCAGAGAGCTGAAAAGGGTGGAGCAGACAGAGTTTGCGACAAAAAGAACTCGAATGAAAAAAGAGGCAGAGAAAACTGACGATGGTCAACAGCCGGAGTCGGCTGCCGAATAGAAGATATAAAAGAAATTGTAGGTACGATATGTCGATAGATTTAGATTCCGCTAGTTATCATGTTTTTGAGTATAAAGGCAGTAGACTGCTGTACGATGTCGGGACGACTACAGTGTGCGAGTTGAATGATTTTGCACATCGCTTTTTTGAGCTTGCCCGGCAGTTTCCCGGGGAATTGGTGTGGGATGAATTGCATCGAGAGTTTCCCGATGTTGATCCTGCTGAAGTTGACAAGGTCATCAATCAGCTAAAGAAAAATGGCTCTTCACGAATGTGCGTTTTTTAGAGGCTTTTCGCTCCCCTATTTG
>JAOZMR010000042.1 GCA_029934215.1 Pontiellaceae bacterium
TTGGACGTTTTTGTTGTACTGGTTTTTGGTACAACGATAAATTCCACTCCCCTAATGGGTGGGAGGTGATTGTTCCTGAGGTTGGAAGAGTTTGTTCCAATGCTTGGAAGGGCGGATGAATGGTGGTAGGGTTTTGAGATGAAGAAGCTACGAATATTTTTGAGTTCGGTTCAGAAGGAGCTGGCAGAGGAACGGCGGTCGGTCAGGGATTTTATCCTGAATGATCCGTTGCTGGGTCGGGTTGTGGAATCGGTTTTCCTTTTTGAGGATCTTCCGGCGGCGGATCGTGCGCCGGATGATATCTATCTTGCTGAGGTGGAGCGGTGCGATGTTTTCCTGTCTATTCTCGGCAATGAATATGGCTGGAAGAATGAGGATGGGCTTTCGCCGACGGAGCTGGAGTTTGATTGTGCGACGGTGTTGGGGCGGGAGCGGTTGTTGTTTGTTAAGGGCGAAGTGGACGAGGGTCGTGATCCCGATATGCTGAAGCTGATCCGCAAGGCGGGCGTCCAGTTGACCCGCCGCCGGTTTGTCGATATGTCCAGTTTGTTGCGGGAGGTGTATGCGAGCCTTGTGGCGAGTCTGGAAGCAAGAGGGTTGCTTCAGACGCTTCCGTTTGATGATAGTCCGTGCGCCGGGGCTTCGTTGGAAGATATCGATGAGGAGCGGGTTGTCGATTTTGTGGAAACTGCCGAGTCCAAAGGGCGGTTGACGCTTAAGGGCTCCCGTGCCCCTGAGACGGTATTGCGGCATTTTAATCTGCTTCGGGGCGATCAGCCAACGAATGCGGCAATGCTTCTGTTCGGAAAGGAGCCTCGACGGTTTTTTAATAATATTCAGGTTCATTGTCTGCATTTTGCCGGTACGGAAAAGCGGAAGCCAATTTTGTCGCAGCAACCTTATGAGGGACGGTTGTTTGAGGTGATTGATGAGGCGGTGGAGTTTGTGCTGGGCAAGTTGGATCGCCCCGTTGGAACGCGTGCGGACGGAACGCAGGCTTCGGGCGATTTTGAGGTGCCGCGGTCTGTTGTCGCGGAGGCGGTTGTGAATGCGGTGGCTCACCGTGATTATCGCAATCCTGGTTTTGTGCAGGTGATTGTGTTTGCGGATCGAATCGAGGTCTGGAACCCAGGGGAGCTGCCTGCTGGGCTGACGCCGGAGTTGTTGCGCGAGCCGCATGGACCGCTTCCGCGTAATCCGCTGATTACTGAACCGCTGTTCCGTGTTAAATATGTTGAGAAGGCCGGCACGGGCACCACCGATATGATTTCGGATTGTTTAGATGCCGGATTGCCGGAGCCAAGTTTTGCACAGCACGGCCCGCATTTTGTGACAACGGTCTGGCGCGATTGGCTCACAGACGATGTGCTCGCCAAATTGGGGCTTAGTGATCGGCAGATGGGAATCGTACTGCGAGTAAAGGCAAATGGAAAAATTACCAATGCAGAGTGCCAGTCTGAGTTTTTAGTTTCTAAGCGAACGGCATCCGGGGACTTGGGCGAGCTGGCATTCATGTGTATTCTTGAAAAGGTTGGAACGACAGGCAAGGGTGTTTTTTATCAACTCACTAAAGGGGCAGTAAAGGGGCAAAAGGGGCAGTCGGGTTGATTGAAAAACGCAACGTCTCATGAACAAAGAAATGATAAGGGGCATAATTAGGACATTTGGGACATGAACTCGATGCAGACAGGATGATTTGCGAGAAAAGGAGAAAGGAAGTCCGCCCACTATATACAGGCTATGAATATGCCTCATTTATGACCCATATGCCTCATTTGAGACTGTGGCTCATTTGAGACTGTGGCTCATACTGGGCTTAAACTTAAAAAGGAATTTGCTTGATCGTTGCTTGATTATTTGTTGTTTAGGAAGGAATTTGAATGCCGAATTTAGTGGAAGTGGAATACGGACAGACGGGGCGCAGTACGAATACGGATGCGCTGGGGATGCGGGAGATGCAGGCGAAGGCGTTTGCGGCTCGCGATGCGCAGCATCTTTTGATTAAGGCTCCACCGGCTTCGGGTAAGTCGCGGGCGTTGATGTTTCTTGCGCTCGATAAGATGCACAAGCAGGGCGTAGCGAAGACAATTGTGGCGGTGCCGGAGCGGTCGATCGGTTCGTCGTTTGCGTCGACGAAGTTGTCGGAGTTTGGGTTCTATTCGGATTGGGTCGTGAAGGAGAAGTGGAATCTTTGTACGTCCGCCGGTACGCAAGGAAAGGCGAGCCTGTTTAGGGAGTTTTTGCAAGGCGATGATCAAGTTTTGGTTTGTGCTCATGCAACGCTTCGGAATGCGTTTGATGGGTTGGAGGCGTCGGTTTTCGATGATGTTTTGCTGGCGATTGATGAGTTTCATCATGTGTCGAGAGATGCGGATAATCGGTTGGGCGAGGTGTTGCGCGATGTGCTGGAAAAATCGTCGGCGCATGTGGTTGCGATGACGGGTTCGTATTTCCGGGGCGATAGCGTGCCGGTGCTTGCGCCGGAGGATGAGGCGCGTTTTACGCATGTGGTTTATAATTATTACGAGCAGCTGAATGGCTACGAGCATTTGAAGTCGCTGGGGATTGGCTATCATTTTTATCAGGGGAAATATACGTCGGCGATTTCCGAAGTTTTGGATACGGACAGGAAGACGATTTTGCATATTCCGCGTCCAAATGCTGGGGAGTCGACGAAGGATAAGTATGCAGAGGTGGGTTTCATCATCGATTCGATCGGTGATGTGGTGGCGACTAATCCGGACAGCCGTATCATGACGGTGAAACGGAAGGGCGACGGTAAGCTTTTGAAGGTGGCGGATCTGGTGATGGATGATGCGAATCGCGATAAGGTGTTGAGCTATCTGCGCAATATCGAGAAGCCGGAAGATGTGGATTTGATCATTGCGTTGGGTATGGCGAAGGAGGGGTTTGATTGGCCCTATTGTGAGCATGCGCTGACGGTGGGCTATCGCGGGTCGCTGACGGAGGTGGTGCAGATTATCGGCCGAGCGACTCGTGATAGCGTGAATAAGTCGCACGCGCAGTTTACGAATCTGATTGCCCGACCGGATGCGGCGGATGGTGTGGTGACGTTTTCGGTGAATAATATGCTGAAGGCGATTACTTGTTCGTTGTTGATGGAGCAGGTGCTGGCTCCGAGCTTTACGTTTAAGACGTGTCGGAGTGATGATCATGAGCCGTGCGGGCCGGATGAGCTGAAGATTCGGGGCTTGAAGGAGCCGTCGTCGAAGCGGGTGCAGGATATTGTGGAGTCTGATTTAAATGATTTGAAGGCGACGATTTTGCAGGACGATACGATGCTGAAGGCGGTGACGGCGAGTGTGGAGCCGGAGGTGATCAATCAGATTCTGATTCCGAAGATTATCCGCACGAAGTATCCCGATCTTTCCGAAGAGGAATACGAAGAGTTGCGGCAGCATGTGGTGGTGGATTCGGTGCTGAAGAATGCAGTGATCGAGGAGGCGGGTGATAAACGATTTGTCTGCATGGCGGGCAAGTTTGTGGATATCGATAAGCTACATATTGACCTGATCGACAGCATTAATCCGTTCCAGAGTGCGTTCGAAATTCTCTCGAAACAGGTGACGAGCAATGTTCTTAAATCCATCATGGAGTGCATCGAGGGCACTCGTTTGCAGATGACGGAAGAAGAAGCGGTTCTTCTTTGGCCGAAGGTGAAGCTGTTTTTTAATGCGACAGGACGGCAACCGTCGTTGACAGCGGTCGATCCGCTTGAAAAGCGGATGGCGGAAGCGGTTGTTTATATCAAGCATCAGCGAAGACAGAAAGGGTTTTAGCATGGATGCGGATAAACTACGCGAATTGATTGAGGATGATGACCTCGGGCTTCTGGATGTGAAACCGATGCGGGCGGCGATGACGGAGGCTGAACGGCAAGCGGAGGAGTTTTTTGAGGTGGCGGATTTCTATCGTGAGCATCGTCGAGAACCTAAAAATGATCTGGCAAATATGCAGGAGGCTCGGCTGGCGATGCGCCTGAACGGACTGCGGATGAATCCTGAAAAGGCAAAAGCTCTTTTCGATCTGGATGAGTTCGGTCTGCTGGTTCCGGTTAAGGCGCCGGAGTCCATTGATGATATTTTCGAAGATGATGTGTTGAATCTGCTGGGTGATGATGATGACGATATTTTCAATCTTCGTCATGTGCCGAAAAACATCGAGTCGCCCGACCACATTGCTATTCGGAAACCGTGCGTGGATTTTGACCGGTTCGAGCCCCTTTTTAAACAGTGCCACGCCGAACTTCGGTCGGGTAAGCGCAAGCTTTGCCAGACCGTTCGGGAGGATCAAATTAGCAAAGGTCAGTTTTTCATTCTTAGCGGCGTGATGATGTATCTTGCTGAAATAGGTAAGGACTCTAAGAAAAAACGGCGCAAGGATCCTCGTCTGCATTGCGTTTTCGAAAACGGCACCGAATCCGATATGCTTTTTCAGTCTCTCATCAAGGCGCTGTATGTGGATGGGCGCTGTGTTTCTGAAAACGAAGATAGGCTGATGGATGATCTAAGCAACATCACCGATGATGATGGCAAAACCGGAAACATTTACGTTTTAAAATCGCTCAGCACAAATCCTGAAATTGCCGCGCTTCGAGATCTCTACAAAATTGGGTTCAGCACGGTTCCTGTCGAAGAGCGAGTCAAGAACGCCGCAGACGATCCAACATATTTGATGGCGCCGGTTCACATTGTCGAAACATTTGAATGCTTCAATCTCAAGCCTCAGAAGCTGGAGCTGTTGCTACATAAATTTTTCGGGAAGGTCTGTCTTGAGGTCGACGTGTTCGATAGGTCCGGAAAGCGTTTCACGCCGCGCGAGTGGTTCATTGCTCCGTTGCCTATCATTGAAGAAGCCATTGAGCTGATCATTTCCGGCGAAATAATCAACTATGTTTATGATGACGAGCTGAGGATGATTGGCGGGCAAAACTGAAGTTGATGTTTCCAAAGGTTGGAAAATCGCAGTACTAGAGGCTATTTCAACCCTGATAACAACGGTGATTACGCTTAACCTCCCACCCATTAGAAGGGACGGATCACGAATAAAGAATTAAGAGAGCTTGCCGGATCAGTTGTGAGAACAGCGTCCCAGGATCTAGATGACCTCGTGAAGAAGGGGGTTTTAAGGAATGTTGGTGAGACCGGGCGAAGAAACTGTTGTTTCTGCGCGACGTGTTATATGACTTTTTCTAGTCGGATATCGAAGATGAGGGTTGCGAAGGGGCCAATTTTGAGCCCAGCTCCGCGTTTTCCCCAGGCTAGATCTGGCGGTATGATGAAGCGGGTTTTTCCGCCTTCTTTCATGAGAGGGAGTCCTTCTTTCAGTCCGTCGATGGCTTCTTCGAGGGGAAAGCGGTCTTTTTCCACCCCGTGATAGGTGTCTTTTAGGACGGTGCCGTCGACCAGTAGGATGCGTTGGTTAACCTCAACGGTGCTCCATTCGTCTGGCGATTTCCCAGTTCCTTCTTCGCGGATGCTGTATTGTAGGCCGCTCGCGGTTTCGATGACGTCGGGTTTTTGTCGCTGTTTCGCGAGGTAGGCCTCGCCGGCTGCTCGGTTTTGACCGGCTCCACCGCGCCCGCGTGGTTTTTTGTTCTTCTTTCGATTACCCATGGTGTGTGCCCTCCTTTGCCGCTGCGCGGGCTTTCTCTTTTTTGTTGGGTCGTTTTCCTTTTTTCGGTGGGGCGCCTTTTTTCTTTTTTGGCGCGTCACCGGTGAGCTCGAAGCCGACTATTTGTTCGCGTTCTACGTATGTGTTGGTTCGTTTTTCGATGAGGGAGAAGTGTGCTTGGTCGCTATGGTCGATTAGGCTGACTGCGAGACCAGTGGCGCCGGCGCGTCCAGTCCGTCCGATCCGGTGTATGTGGTCGACGGGGGAGCGGGGGAGGTCGTAGTTGACGACGGTGGAGAGGTTTTGAATGTCGATTCCGCGTGCGGCGATGTCGGTGGCAATCAGGACGTGGAGTGTGCGGTTTTTGAAGAGGCTTAAGACGTAGGTGCGTTCGTCTTGATTGAGGTCGCCGTGGAAGGCGTCGGCTTTTATTCCGTCGCGACGGAGTTTTGTGGCGAGGTTGTGGGCGGCGCGTTTGCTGCGTACGAAGACGAGCACGTGTTCCCATTTCTCTTCTTTGATGAGGTGGCAGAGAAGCGGGCGGCGGTTGAGTTTGTTTGTTTCTATCGCGCGTTGCGTGATGTTTGCGACGGTTGGGACGTCGCCGATGGCGTTGATTCGGACGGGGTTTTGCAGGATTTCTGCGGCTAGTTTTTCGACTTTTTTCGGGTAGGTGGCGGAGAAGAGAAGCGTCTGGCGTTCTGCCGGGAGTATATGCATCAGTTGCGCGAGTTCCTCGGCAAACCCGAGGGCGAGGAGGCGGTCGGCCTCGTCGAGTACGAGAACGCGCAGTTCCTCAAAATCAATTTCCTCTCCGCGAACGAGCTCGAGTAATCGACCGGGGGTCGCCACAACCACTTGGGCGCCGTTGCGCAGGTGACGGCGCTGAAAGTCGATGCTTTCGCCTCCGATGATGGCGGTGATGCCGATTCGTTGTGGCATATGTTGTTCGAATTCCTCGAAGGTGTCTGCGACTTGCTGGGCGAGTTCGCGTGTTGGGGCGAGTATGAGCACTCGAACGGGGCTGTGCCCTTCGTCTGGGTCGACTCGACTCAGCATTTGCAGGATTGGCAGGGCAAAGGCTGCGGTTTTGCCTGTGCCGGTTTGAGCTTGCGCGATGAGGTCGTCGCCTTCTAGGGCCAGCGGAATGGTTTGCTTCTGAATTGGGGTTGGCTCGGTGTAATGGACGGCTGCGACGACGTGTTGTAGTGTGTCGAGTAGCCCCAAATTTGAAAATGGCATAGGTGTCCTATTGGTTATGTGCGAGAGAAAACTAGTCTTTCGTTATTAAGGTAGGGTAAAATCCTGCATATGAAAACAGAAAAACCAAAAGGCGGCGCAATCCTGACGCTGACGGTTGCGCAAAATGATGCGAAATTGATCAGCGATTGGGTTGCAGAACATTTAGAAAGAACGGTCGTAGCACTTAGCTCTGGCCTCGAAACGACTCTCGAGATCTATTTCGAAACGGATGTAGAGGCGGAACTCGCATCTCTGGCTTTGGAGGGTTTTCCAATCATTGGAAAATCGATACATGAATACGTTGTCAAGGATTGGGCAGAGAGCTGGAGGAATCATTTTGTACCGATGGATATTGGCGAGCGTCTGCATGTTCGCCCGACTAGCCTTCCTGGAGAGGACGTGCGGAGGACGGATCGACTGGAGATTGTTTTGAATCCTGGGCTGAGTTTTGGAACGGGAAACCATTTTACGACGCATTTCTGTCTGGAGCAATTGGATCGTTTAATTCCGGATATCGGAGCAAGGACGGTGTTTGATGTTGGAACTGGAACTGGAGTCCTTGCGATTGCCTCGATCAAGCTTGGCGCTGAGAAAGCGTTTGGGTTGGATTTCGATGAGCTTTGCTTGGAGCAGGCAGCGTCAAACGCAGAGACAAATGGGGTGGCGAAGCAAATAGAGTTTATACACCACGACATCACGGACGGGTGGTTCGACGCGGTGTACGACATTGTTTGCGCCAACGTCTACGCCTCGATTCTATCCGATACAGCGTCGCATCTTTTGGGAGCGGCGAGGAGCTATCTGGTTGTGTCCGGAATCCGTGAGGAGGAGATCGATAAGGTTGCCTATGCGTTCGTGCGGGTCGGCGGACGCGAAATCCTCCGCGATTCTGATGGCGAATGGGGTGGATTAGTGATCGGCGCTGAATCGAGCGATCTATTAGCAAGGCGTACACGCCCGTTAGAAGTGAAGTGAAAAGGTATAATTTGTAGTGCCTCTAGAAGCGTTGCCGTTGCGCTGCAGTAGGTTACATCGTGGAATGAGAAGCTTGGGCTAAATGAATTTAAGTAGCGAGATGTTCATGATCTTTGCCGACATGGCCAATGCCGCCTCGTAGGCGACATTTTTCGCTGAAAGTTCTGCCACTGCCTCGGCAATATCCACACCTTCTTCCGCAGCTGCCTGTCCTGTAACCTGCACACGTTGCATTTCGCGGAACGATGAAATGATATCTAATCGCTCCATCTGGGCGCCTGTAACGGCTCGACCCATCAGCACCTGCCCTAGGGCGTCATTAACCAAACCTTGCGCATCGGTTTCCGCCAAGTTCTCACCATTTAGGAGGCGATCACGCATGTTAATGAGCGCAGTAAAGGCATTTGCATCCGTCGAAATCAATACCCCGTTCTGCCCGCCGCCAACCATCTGACGTCCCATCGCATCGCCCGCGCCGACATCGATGGTCGAAACCTCTTCGCTCCCGGTATACGCGACCGAATTAATCCGTCCATCGCCGTTCCGTGTTGCCGCAAAGGATTCCATAGAGCTCTGTGTGCCGCCAAAAACATGCTGACCGTCAACTTTCATATTAGATTGCATCACCAAGGCTTCCAAAAGCTGATCGATTTCTTCTGCCATGATGGTTCTGTCGTCCCTATTCAATGTAGATTGTCCTGCTTGAACAGCAATCTCGGAAGCATTTTGGAGAATATCGCCCATGGAACTCAACGACAGATCGATCGAGGAGAGGCGCGACTCCATCTGGAGCGAATTTTCCTCATGAAGAGCCAATTCTCCCTCTTGTCGACGAAGGCGTGCAACCGCAGCCCAGCTCGTTGGGTCGTCCGATGCAACCCGCATCCGGTTTCCAGACGCGACCTGTTCCTGTAAACGGTACACATCGGTCTGGTTCTTTTTGATATGCCCGACAAGCATATTGTGTTGAAGCTGGTTTGTTATTCGCATGATATCTCCTCGGTCACTTCAAAGCAGGGCGCATGCCGTTGCACGAATCTGGAGAGTTTTCGCCTTTTCGTTCGTTTATATCGTTTGCACTGTGTACACTCTTGCGCATGAAAGAAAACTCCCCGAAAAAACCTGGTCTCCAACAGCGCGTTCTAGCGCATCTAGCAAAACCGGATTACCGTCCGCTCTCCCGCCCAGATCTTGCAAAAGATATGCGCATTCATAGCAAGGAACGCAACCAATTGCGCCAGGCGCTGATCAATCTAGAGAAGAAGGGCGATGTCGTCAGCCTACGTAAAAACCGCTGGGCGCTTCCAAACACAAAGGACACCGTCGCAGGAACCGTCCGCGTAATGGAAAAGGGTTTCGGTCTTTTCGTCGCCGACGCCGGAGGTCAAGAGTTCTATATTGCCAAAGGCGACCTCAAATGCGCGCTCCACGAGGACCGCGTAACGATTGAACGGCTTCCAATGTCTGAAAACAAGCCGATGCGCGGACGCTCGTTTGCCCACCGCAGCCCCGAGGGGCGCGTAGTCGACGTGCTAGAGCGTAAAAACACCGAAGTCGTCGGGCTCCTCCGTAAAACGCAATACTACGCCTACGTAATCCCCGACGATCTACGCATCAGCCACGATATCCGCGTGACCGAACGAGCCCCTGGGCTAGAAGACGTCCCCGAAAACCACAAAGTTGTGGTTGCGCTCCACGACTGGACCGATCCATTCAAACCGCTCAGCGGAACCCTAATTGAAGACATTGGCGATAGCAAAGACCCCAACGTCGAGATGCAGTGCATCCTACGCACGCACGGATTCCGTCAAACATTTTCTCCCGAAGTACTCGCCGCTGCCGAAAAAATCCCGAGCGAGCTTCGCCCCGAGGATTACGAAAACCGCGTGGATTTGCGCGAGCGACTGACGTTTACGATCGACCCAGAAACCGCGCGCGATTTCGACGACGCGATCTCCATCGAAAAAATTTCCGATCATTGGAAACTCTCCGTCCACATCGCAGACGTCGCCCATTTTGTCCCCGAAGGTTCGGTTATTGATAAAGAAGCACTCCATCGCGGCAACAGTATTTATCTGGTCGACCGCGTGGTGATGATGATCCCAACCGAGCTGACGACCAAAATTTGCAGCCTCAACCCGAACGTCGATCGCCTCGCCCACACCGTCGAAATCACGCTCGACGAAACCGGCGAAATCGTTGACTCCGCCACCTGCCGTTCGATCATTCATTCCGATGCGCGACTCAACTACGAACAGGTGCAAACGCTCTTCGATGGTGGGGAACTTCCCGACACGCCCGCCACCGTGGTTGAAGCAATCAACGAGCTTCGTCCACTAGCGCGCACGCTACGCAAAAACCGCCACGAAGTCGGCTCGCTCGAAATCAACACACCGCAAATCAAATGCGTTCTCGGCAAAGACGGCAAAGTCGCAGAAATCAAAAAAGGCGAAGCCAAAGAAGCGTATCAACTGATCGAAGAGTGCATGCTGCTCGCCAACGTGGTCGTTGCGCGAAAACTCAAAGCCGCCGAATGGCCCGCCATTCACCGAATTCACGAAGCGCCCGACGAAGATCAATGGGGACAAATGGGCGCGGAGCTTCAAGCCCTCGGGGTTGACGCCCTGCCCCAAAACCGATTCGACATCAACGCCGTGCTCGCAAAAATTGCCGACACACCACTGCAATATTCCGCCAGCCTCGCCATTCTGCGCAACCTCAAACGCGCAGGCTACTCCGCCGAAGCGAGCGAGCACTTTGGGCTAGCCTTCGAAGATTATGTCCACTTCACATCCCCGATCCGCCGCTACCCAGACCTCGTGATTCATCGCTTACTCGGCGCACTCGAACACGGCGAAAAAATGCCATACCGCCCCAAAGATGTCGCCGCAATCGCCGCAAAATGTACGCGCACCGAACAGGAAGCCGACGCGGCAGAAAAGGAAAGCATCGCCCTGCGCCGCGCCGAATACTATCGCGACCTGCTCCAAAAAGGCAAAACCGGCCCCTACAAAGCCTGCATCATCAAAGTGCTCGGCAAAGGATTGCTGATCGAACTGCCAGCCACCCTCCAACGCGGACTCGTCACATTCTCATCAATCACCGACGACCGCTACGAAATCAACGCCAACAAAACGCAAGCCACCGGACAGCGCAGCAAAAAGGTGTTCAAGATCGGCGACGAAATTGACGTCGAACTCGTGAAAGTGGATCTCGCACGCAACTTCGTCGACTTTCACATCACGGGACAGGAACAATTCATTGCAAAGAAAATGAAATCTCCCGCGCGTCACAAAAAATATAAAAAGCAGGCGGTCAGCTTCACGGGCGGCGGCAAGCACGGCTCGACCAAAAAGAAACGTCGGAAAAGAAAATGAACACACTATCCAACGAATTCATAACCATCAGCGCGAAACCAGAAGGTGCCGAGCTTTGTAGCATCCAAACCTTGGAAGAGCACCTCTGGCAAGCCGACCCAGCCGTTTGGAGCCGGCACGCACCCGTGCTTTTTCCAATCGTTGGAAAACTGAAAAACAATCAATACACTCATCACGGAAAAATATACACGCTCTCCCAACACGGCTTCGCTCGCGATAGCTTATTTACCGTATTGGAACAAATCGACAACACGCTCACCTACCAGCTTTTACCCACCGAAAAAACACACGAAGCCTACCCATTCGACTTCGAACTCCGCGTGATTTATCACCTCGACAACAACTGCGTCACCGTTAAATACGAAGTGAGCAACCATGGAGCAGAACCCATGCCCTTCTCCATCGGCGCCCACCCAGGATTCAACCTCCCAGGAACGATCGAAGAATGTTCCCTAACCTTGGAAAAAGAAGAAACGCTCACCCCTCGGCTGCTTGACGCCGACGGCCTGCTCTCCTCCGAAACGGTCTCCCTCATAGACCAATCCGACAGCATCCAACTCACAAAAACGCTCTTCGATCGCGACGCGCTCATCTTCCTCGACGTGGATTTCAAGAAACTCACAATCGCCTCTAAGTCATCTGACATAAAAGTTTCCGTAGACTTCTCAGAATTTCCACACCTTGGAATCTGGTCGAAGCCCGCCGCACCCTTCATCTGTATTGAACCCTGGTTTGGTCATGCCGACCCGCAAGAACCCTACGGAGAAATCAGCAACAAGCCAGGAATCCAGATTCTCCCTCCCGGCAAAACCTTTCAGTGCCAGCATCGAATCTCAGTAAAACTGTTTAATGATTGATACCCACTTCTAACTTCAGTCAAAACATGCTCCTCACAATCTAAACAGAATTTTTGCCATCTTAAATAAAACTAAAGAAACTGTGAAAAGAAAAGCCATATTCTTTGATCGTGACGGTGTACTAATCAACGACGTGCATTTACTTACCGAAGTAACGCAGGTTGCGTTTCCAGATTTATTATGGTTTGCCTTGACGCAACTCGTTGAATTAGATTTTGCGGCATTTGTGGTTACTAATCAAACTGTGGTGGCACGAGGTTTAGCGAGTGAAGAGCAAGTTGAGCTCGTCAACAATTATATCACGAATAAAATTCATAGAAAAACGGGGCTGCAATTTACGAAGGTCTACTATTGCCCACATCATCCGCAGGCGACACTTAAGAAATATCAACAAAATTGTGAGTGCCGTAAACCCAAGCCGGGGCTACTTCTACAAGCTGCCTCTGAATTCGACATAAATTTAGCCGCTAGCTGGATGATTGGTGATCGGATTTCTGATATCATTGCGGGAGCCAAAGCGGGATGTCGGACGATTCACCTTCAGAGTGGCAGTCACTTAGAAAAACCTATCATTTCGGATAGTATTGATTTATCCGTGCGAACAGACCACACGTGCTCCAACATTCTTGAGGCGATTAATATAATCACAAACAACTAGAGCAGGAAAACATGAAAGCTATCATCTTAGCTGCTGGCAAAGGCACTCGCTTGGGAGCTTTAACTGAAGATACCCCGAAGCCGATGCTATTGGTTAATACTAAACCGATTTTAGAGCGCATCATTTTATGGCTTAAGGAAAACGGCATTCGTGAGATCGGGATTAACTTATTTACAAAGCCGAAGCAAATAACTGATTACTTTGCCCAGGGTGAAAAGTTAGGCGTAGCGCTTAGCTTTTTTCCAGAAAAAGCGTTGACTGGGACGGCTGGAGCTTTGGGACAATTTCAGAACTGGTTGGGGGATGATGAAAATTTCGTCGTGGTTTATGGCGATGTTTTGACCAATCAGAACTTGACTCCCCTAATTGAACGCCAGAAGAAAAATCAAGCTTTTGCCACTCTATTGATTCATCGGCGGGCTAGCTCTAATAGTTATATAAAGATTGATACAGCTGGACGGATACAACGTTTTTTAGAACGACCGGAAAACATCGAAGAGTTGCAACGTGCGAACCCGGCTGGATTCTTGGTTAACTCTGCGGTGCAAGTTTTAAGTCGGCGAGCTTTGACGTATATTCTAAACCACAACTGTTTTGATTTACCGCGCGATGTTTATATGAAGACCCATGAGACTGAAAAAATTTATACCGTTTTGCTAGAAGGCGAACGGGTGGCGATTGACTCGGCGGAACGTTTGACTTTGGCTAATAAATTATTCACCTAAATGGGTTTAAATATCTCGGGAAATAAGCAATGCAACAACGCAAAATAATAAACTCCCAATCACAATTCGCAGAATTTGCAGACGAAACACCTGCGTGTGCGCTATGTCTTGGACATTTTAATGTTATCCACCCTGGACACCTTCGGTTTCTTCAACATGCCAAAAAACACGGAGAAAAACTAGTTATCGCCATGTGGTCTGATGACGATCTACTCCGTACCGCAGAGCCATTTTATTTTTCCCAAAATGAAAGAGCAATAGGGGTAGCAGAACTCAGCTGTGTGAACAAAGTAATCATTCTCGACAAAATCAGCATGGAAGACGTTATTAATGCGTTAAGCCCATTAACCTTCGTGATGGGAAAAGAATTCGAAAGCGAAAGTCGTCACTTCATCGAAAAATATATTGATTTAGTTGAAGCTAAAGCTGGCAAAATAATTTTCCATTCGGGCGACATACACTACGCTAGCGAATCCTTATTTCACGGCAGCGTTTCGTCTCTACAAGAAACCATCAAAGAAAGCTTTATTCGCATATGCAACAAAAACGATTTACACTTCAAGGATTTCAGCAAAATCATCACGCGTTATACAGACAAGAAAATATTGGTCATTGGTGACTCAATAGTAGACCAATTTGTGGCCTGTGAGGCTTTAGGCATGAGTTCCGAGGCACCAGTTGTTGTCTTGAAAGAAATGGAAGAACAGCAATTTTTGGGTGGAGCGGCGATCGTTGCGGCTCATCTAAACGCCTTAGGGGCTAAATGTAGTTTCCTATCGGTGTGCGGGGAGGATGCAGCTGGGGATTTCATCCAATCAAAACTAAAAGAAAGCGGTGTTGATGTTTCCGTTTTTTACGATAAAAACCGACCGACTACCTATAAAATTCGTTACATGGTTGAAAACCAAAAAATGTTTCGAGTCACCCGCCTGAAAGATCAATCCATTTCCGTAGAGATAGAACAAGCAATCATAAAAAAGTTAGCCGAGCTTTTGCCGCAGATGGACGGGGTAATAATCAGCGATTTTGTCTACGGGCTGATTACGCCTAAGATACTCACATTCATCACTGATCTTGCCACTAAACACAAAATAAAGCTATTTGGCGACATTCAATGCAGTAGCCAAACAGGCAGTGTTACCAAATTTAAGCACTTCGATTTAATTACACCGACAGAAAGAGAAACCCGTATTGCGCTTAGCGACCATGATAGCGGCATTGAAAAATTAGCGCATAATTTATTACGGGCTACAGACGCTACAAACCTACTAATCACGCTAGGGGCGAATGGTTTCATAGCTTATCAAGCAAAAAGCCGCTACACCAAAGCTCAACATTTTCCAGCATTATGTTGCAATCCCGTTGATGTAGCTGGGGCGGGCGATTCTTTACTAGCTGTCATGGCGCTTAGTCTCTGTGCAGGTGCCACCTGGTTGGAGTCGGCAGCCATCAGCAATTGTGCGGCAGCGATTACAGTTAACCGCATTGGTAATATTCCAATTTCAGCACGGGAACTTAGAGCTTACATAACTCAATTCACAGACAAACCATTGACAGACCGTTGCCTCGCAAGTTAAGGAATCTTTTCTTTTGCGTTCTCTGGTGCGCCAAGTAAAGCTTGGTAGAACTAACAAACTGAAAGGAGTTTGTCTCATGAAATAACCGTTGTGAGTAGCAA
>JAOZMR010000237.1 GCA_029934215.1 Pontiellaceae bacterium
TTTATGACAGAGAAATGCGGTGTATGCGCGGGTTTAATGCAAGCGATTAAACCGTAAAATTGAACTGCCGAAGATAGAAGCAGAACTTACGGGATGGACTACCAGAGGAAGTCAGAGCGAAGAGATCGCAAAAACAGCAGGTTATTTCTGCACTGCGTTCTAGTAAAGAAAACCTGCAAGATAGAGTGGTATTTGACGCGAGAAACCTATCTCTATTCCATCCTTAAAAACCAACCCATTCGCCGCATCTTTTATCTGCCGATTATCTTTGTTTGGTCCACCTACCTCGATGTCATACATCTCACCCTCGACCTCTAATAAGAAATCTGCTTGATCAGAAACATAAATCGTATTTCCTATGGATGCCTGAGATGAGAAAAACGATTCTCTCACATTTCCACGCTCAAGGCGGCTACTCCATAAGTGTTGCTGTATTGAGAAGTAGAAGTTTGGGGTGGAAAAGAAAATCTTTGACCTTTTATAAGTACGAACATTTGCGGAAATTGGACGTATCATTTGTATAATTTCTGCTCGTTCCAAAAGATCCAGATATTCATATAATGTGTCGCGAGCCACCCCTAATTCGTTCGTCAATGATCCTACGCTGATTTGAGGAATTTTACTGGCGGAGAGATAAGCGACGAGTTTTTTCAGCTTCAAACTAGAGGTGGATCGTAGTGCTTTTAAGCTGGGTATGTCCTCATAGATCACCTTATCCAAAACATTTGCCAACAATTGAAAATACTCATCTTCTGTATGATGTATACAAAAGGGATAAAATCCACCTCGGCAGTATTCTTCAAAATCTCTCAATAGGGTCTTTCGTTGTGACAGTATGGATTCAGAAATCGACACATGCTGGTCTCGTATCTGTTTAAATGTATAGACTGGAAAGGATGTTTTGTGGCGAATGTTCAGATATTCTCGAAAGGATAGCCCTGGTAGATGATGTATAACCATTCGTCGTGACAGGTCGCCTTTGCTCTGAAGGATATTCAAAATCGAACTACCGAGAGCTATAAACTTTTTATCAGGATATGCATCGTAAAGAGCTTTGAGTTCTTCGCTCCATCCATCCTGTTTGTGAATTTCGTCAATGATCATGCACTCGCCGTAGTATTTGAAATACTCCACAGCGATGTTGTATATTCCGTATTTAAGAACCAACGGGTTGTCGGCAGAAACATAAAGACATTTCTCCACACTTTGATACCGTTCGAGATAGTGCTGCAGCACTAGAGTTGTTTTTCCTGTTCCGCGTGCACCCACAATTCCAACAAGGCGGGAGTCCCAGCGAATTGCATCGTAAGCCGTGCGAACGAAATTTGCTGTCAGCCCTGAAATAACGCGACGATGAATATCAAATAGATCCTGCAACATAATAAATCCTCTCTCAACACGTTTTTTCTAGAATACAATACGCAAAACAATTGCAAATTGGACAAAAATACATCGCAAGTCGACAAAATTCGATGATTTTGTAGAACGTAAGAGACAAAACGAGACCGTTTTGTCTGCTTTACTCGACAAAACTCGGGAAGAAAAAACCTGTTGCAGGATTGGAAGATTTTACTTCGATATTTTGAGTGGTGGGCATTGGCAGATTCGAACTGCCGACCTCTTGCATGTCAAGCAAGCGCTCTAACCAACTGAGCTAAACGCCCTAAAAAGGAAATGAGAAGGTAGTGAACTCGGGATGATGTGTCAATCGATATAACCGCTTTTTTTATTTAGAAGCTTTTACGACTGCAAAAAAACGATCCTCGTGGCGTTCGAATATGCCGTTTCTTTTAAGCAGATCGGCGAGCGCAGAAATTTTTGTCGCATCACGTGAGGCATCAAGAAATGCTTTTTCCAAGGTTTTGTGGATGTCTGCTTTTTGGTCGCGCTGCTGCTGCTGTATGTCGTGTATGTTTCCTTGTGCGGAGCCTTGTACAAGTTCAGCCATCAGTTTTAGAAGACAGACTTCCCAAGGGTGATCCACGCCAACAAGAACGGCGCCCAATGGATCGCCGCGTTCGGCTATGTCGTCTTTTACGCGGTTGACGACGGTTTCTAGTGAATCGCTTAGAATGTAGTCGTTAGCTTCGGTTTTTTGTACCTTGAAGCCATACTTTAGCATCTGCATATCTTGTGCGTTGCTTTGGAGCCATTCTGCGTAGTTGCGGGCATCGTCGCCGAAGCCTTCTAGTATTTCGTCGGTTACGGATGGTGGTGTGATGATTTGCGGTCGGAAGGCTTTTAGCTTCCCAACGCGCACACGGATTTTGCCAACAGAGTCCATCAGCTCGGTTACGAGATGATAGTTTACCATTGTGGCGCCAAAGGTTTCGAGGCGGTTTTGCGGTACGGCGATAACTTCGGTGTTGTTGACCGCGTACCAAAAATCAAATTGTGTATTATTTTTCATAGTTCGCATACTAACAAAAAACCCCATTCGTTTGAATGAGGAATTTGGTATTTCTTAAAATGGTAGTGGGGGAAGGATTCGAACCTTCGAAGGCTGAGCCAGCAGAGTTACAGTCTGCCCCGTTTGACCGCTTCGGTACCCCACTATCGTCAAAAGAGAATGCAGAGAGTACTCGGTTTTTTTTGTTTGTCCACTCTGATTTTAGTTTTTTTTCGATTTTACAATTTTACCGCTCAAATTTGAGGCGCTGACCGGCGGTTTTTTCTTCTGTTTGTCCGTTGTGATAGGCGATTTGTCCGGAGACGATGGTGGTGATGATGGATGATCGGAATTGGATTCCTTCGAATGGAGACCAGCCGCATTTATAGAGGATGTTTTCGTGTGTAACAGCCTGCGGTTTGTTCAGATCTACAAGAACGAGGTCGGCCCAATAGCCCTCGCGGATGAAGCCGCGTTCTTTTATGCTGAAGATACGCGCTGGGTTATGTGCGGTTTTTTCGGCGATCTGTTCGAGGGTTAGGGTGGTGTTGTGAACCTGTTCGAGCACAGAGGTTAGAGCAGATTGGATGACGGGTATGCCGGAGGGCGTGGTCCAGTATGTCCCTTTTTTTTCCGCCAATGTGTGCGGGGCGTGGTCGGTGCCGATGGTGTCGATTCGCCCGGTTTGGAGCCCAGTCAAAAGGGCTTCGCGGTCGGCTGCGGTTTTGATGGCTGGGTTGCATTTGATGAGTCCGCCTTTGGTTTCGTAGGCGGAGTCGTCAAAGAATAGGTGGTGTACGCAGGCCTCGGCTGTAATATTTTTTGGGGTGCCTTCTTCGAACAGATCGAGTTCTCGTCCGGTGCTGATGTGCAATATATGCAAGCGGGCGTCGTTTTTTCGTGCGAGCTCAACGGCGAGTTTGGAGGATTTGAAACAAGCCTCTTCGCTCCGGATGTGCGGATGGGCGGAAAACGGGGTTTTATCGCCATATCGTTCGCGGAAAATCTCTTCGTGTTTAGAAATGATGTCGGAATCTTCGCAGTGCGTGGCGAGGTTGATCGGGCATTCGCGAAACAAATCTTCCAAGGTTTGGAAACGGTCGACGAGCATGTCGCCCGTGGATGAGCCCATGTAGATTTTCACACCGCAGACGTTGACCGGGTCGACGGCTTTGATTTCGTCGAGATTGGTGAGGGATGCGCCGAGGTAGAAGGAATAGTTGGTCGCCATTTTTTCGGCGGCGATCGCGAACTTTTCTTCGAGCCGATCGTTGGTGACGGTCGGTGGGTTGGTGTTTGGCATTTCCATCACCGAGGTCACGCCGCCCGCGACGGCTGCTGCGGATTCGGTTGCCATCGTTCCTTTTTGTGTGTGACCTGGTTCACGAAAATGAACGTGGCAATCAATCATGCCGGGCAGAAGCGTCTTGCCAGCCGCGTCGATGAAAATGTCCGCGTCGGCGGAGATTTGGGTGTCAATTCTGGCGATTCGTCCGTGCCGGATAAGGACGTCGCCCGCGAAGCTGCGACCTTCGTTCACGATGTCTGCGTTTTTGACGAGAATGGATGGTGGATTTTTCATAGCGATTTCCAATGGTTGGATGTTTTGGTTTGTTTAATAGGGATAGAAGATCGAAGCTTAACCTTTTTCGTTTTGCCGGTAAAGCCGCGGCGGTTTTCCCGTCTCTTTTTTGAAGACGCGGCTGAAGGCCTGCGGCGAGCCGAAACCGGCTTCTTCGGCAATTTCGGAGATAGGCGTGTCCGTGGTGCGCAGAAGCTCCATGGCGTAGTTTAGACGATAGTTTTGAATGTAACTTCCAAGCGGAATGCCTGCGGATTCTTTGAATAGAACCCGTAGGCGCGAGACGGATCGTT
>JAOZMR010000238.1 GCA_029934215.1 Pontiellaceae bacterium
CCATGTCATAAGTCAGTAAGAAGGTATCTTCTTTTTGGGGATTGAAAAGACCGTGCGTGTGTAAATGTATCATGGTATAGGGTTGAAGCGCATCACGCATATCGCTTTTTAAATTAGAAATTAAAAATTGTTCATTCAGTCGAATTTGGGTTTGCCCAGGATAAATGGCAGCGATACTGTTCAGACCATTTTCAGTTAGAGATAATGATCTAAAGTTAATTTTTTGGTTTGTCGATTTTAAAACAACGTCATGAACCTGAGTGGACATACCACCAAGCAGAATTCGAGGATTTTTGGTTAATGGATTTGTCACGGCTTTTGTTAGACTCAAACCAGGAATAATGACAACGGCATAATCCTTTTCAACGACATACTGCTGACCATCATATAAAGTCGTTAGCGGAATAGTACGCAAAATACCATCAGGTACAAATACCAATGTTTTGATATTGTTTAAGTCATTTTCTATGGGTTGTATAATAAATTGATAAAGCGTTTTTCCAAATCCTTGAATGTCTTGTTCATTATAATATGTATTTTTTCCAGCTTTGCATTGTAAGGTTTCTAACCTTTTACCTTCGTTTTCTAAAGCATCACGTAGGCAGTTAGCCTTTTCTTCTATATCTATATTAGTCCGGGTGGGCTGCCAAATAATCTTTTTTTGTAATGTTGAAGATTGTTCAGACTTTGGTGAAAATTTAATCAGTAATGATTCAATTTGACGGTGCGTAAAACCCAGGCGTTTTGGGAAAAGTATTGGATAAAGAATAGCAGTTTGCATGACTTCGTTTGAATTTAATTTTTCAAATTCGGTCATTAATTTGTTATCCAGGCGTTTTTCATCACTGATCAAGCACTCATCCTTAAAATAGTTTTGCAATTCAGCTTGTTTTAAAAGTTCTAGCGTCTCGATCACTTGATTCAATAGGGATTGCTGTTCATTTTCACTCACTTTTTCAGCGGCAACCTGTTTGAGCAAGAGATCAACTAATTCGTAATGGACCTTTTCTAAGGTTTGCTGCGATGGTTTATCACTTCCGCCGCCTATTTCGCGGAGCCGTTTTAAATGCTGTACGGCGAGTTGATAGGCATCAATGGCTCTGATTAAATTGCCCTGTTGTGCTAATAACTTGCCTAATTTCCATTGTGAATCGTACAAGCTTTTTAGATCCGCATTATCAGTGTATAAGTTATTGCTTTGAACTGAAAATATATTCTTTTGAAGTTGTTCGACCGTTTTTTGATTACTTGCCAGACTCTTATGCACCGGGGCTGCACATTGTTCGACTGGTGTTGTCTGACTAGGTGTTTGTTCGCCCGGTGTCTGGCTAGGCGTTTGTACACATGATGACAATAAAAGTAGGATAAAAATTTTTAATAATTTTGGCATTTGCTATTCCTTTTTATAGTGTTCGGTATTAGTTAATCATTAATTAATTTGGTAGCCCTAATAAGGGCGAACACTTATGTTCGCCCCTACAAAACAAACGTAAACGTAGGGGCAGACCTGCGTGTCTGCCCTTAAAGGCAATTTATTTCCAGGGTAATAAGTTGATAGACAGTTCAAAATGAATCCCACTATCTTGTAAATCATATTCTTCTTGCTGTGATTTTTCAAAGTCTGTAAATGGGTGTGCAAAATAAATTTGTGCCTGAATATTTTTGATCGGTACCCATTGCACGCCAATGCCAATACTAGCGATATTCTTGATTAATTCGCGTTTCGCTTCATCTCTAGGCGCATACGTGGGTCTGTCATTCTTATTCCAGATAGTACCATAATCCACAAACGGGATCAGTTCGATTTTACCTTCACCTGGTTTACTTATACTGCCTAAAGGTAAATGGAAAAGTGGGATATGCCATTCTAGTGAAGCGGAATAACCATTATCGCCTAGCAATGCACCTTCCCGATACCCCCGCACTGAAGCGTGACCGCCCATGGAAAATTTTTCCAACGATAGTAATTTCCTATCTGTCAATTGGACATTAGTCCGAAATAGTAAACTGCTTTCCCACACACGGGGCCAATTATGTTTAAATGCTTTTAATTGCTGTTCAGAAAATATTTTTTTGAAATAATATTGTTCTAATTGATTAACACGCCCAAACCATTGAAATTGACCTAGCCAGGCAAAAAAGTGATTGTCCATGAATTTTTCACCCCCTGGCGGATCAATAAGTTCTTCATTAACGGTAACCGGACCTAAGACATCGGTCCCAAAGCTAAATGTATTATAGAAAGCGGTCACATTATGTTGACCACGACTCAGCCATTCAGAACTTAGGCGCATAACGCCGTATTCGGTTTCACCGTTGATGGCACCGTGTGAAAAAGAAAAGGGTTCACCTTCTAGGTAGGTGGTATTACGCCGTCCTTCTAATCGCATTGCCAACGCAAATTCCTTATAAGCCTTCGGATGCTCACGGTCCAAAGCGGGTGGATAACTTTTATAAAATGGATGGCGTAAAGACACGGACCAGGTTTCTGAGTCGCTTTCAATGCCCAATTCTTGAAATGTATCAGTGATCACTTCGGAGTCACTTTTATCAAATCCGAGCGATAATGTCGTATCATACCTCACTAATGGCAATGGAAATGGAATACTATAACGAACTGAATAATCTTTTAAACCCTGGGTTAGCCCATAGCGAAGATAAAGGTTATCACCTAATCCATAACCTGGGCGCAGAAAGTGTAAGGGGTTATGATAATTCATTTCAATGGCACCGCGATAAGCCCCCACACTGGGATGACGATAATTATTAAATCGAAAACCCAATTCAAAAAAATCATCCTCTAACACCTCAACTTTTAAAATGCCCTCCCCTAATTCTTTGCCTGGTGCCAGTTTACCAATAATTTGTTGAAATAAGGGATCTTGCTGCATAATTTGCAAACGCTCTTGCAAATCATACATATTTAGGTGTTCCAGTTGATCTTGATAAAATAGATCATTAAATAGTAAGCGTCTTTTTATATAGCCCTGGGATAGATACAATTTTTCAGGCGGATTACCCCCTGGCAATTTCGATGATTCGCTGCCTTTAGGATTCACCTCAACGTCTTGCAGCCATCCTTCAATGATACGTATAATAATGATGCCATTTCCAGTGACTTCTTGATCCGGGATCATTGCCCCCGAGTTAATATATTTATTGTCAATATAACAACGAGTGATTTTATTTTTCGTATATTGTATTTTTTCCGCCGTCATTTGACGGTTAATTTCTACAATGGCAATCCGATTATGATCGATACGCGCTTGGACTATTTCACCTATTTCACTAACTGTTTGATTAGGATTCTCACAAATGGACTGATCAAAATAACCATGACGACTATTTTCCCGACACGCCAATGCTAATGCGGTTTCATTGGCTTGATAAAATCGAATCAGGGCATCTTTAATGTCCCTATTATTATCAGTGACGAGTCGATATTGGATATCGTTGCCCTTAACGTTATCATTGCCCTTAAAAAAACAATTGTTTTCGTATCCTTTTGACCGTTGCTTCACCTGCGCTTGGAGTTGGACAAGATTCATACCATCCAAAATAAATTGACGCACAAAAAGTTCGGCTTGAGTTGATAGCCGGGAACTGCCCTGAACGGCTGGAGTCATTTCCTGGGCAAATGATGGATGAGCCGTTATTAATAATAGCTCCCCTAAAAGGAGTATTAATAGTTTATAAAAAGGTTGTATACTCTGTGTTTTTAAATACATTATTTTATTCAATTTTTTATTCTAATTTTCAATTTAATTATAAATTTGTGTGTAAAAAATACTATTTTAAAAAAATCCATAGTATTTCCAATGATGACATTTTAGATTTTCACAAAAAATGATGGATATAGTATATACCCTTTAATCAAAAATGTCATGCTTGAGCATAAAAAAATGTATATTCAATTTTCATCGTTTTACTAATTGTCAATTCCAAAAAATTCAATATTGTATATTATACACAAATTTTTGAATCAGCTGTAATAGAATTTGGGAACAAGAATATAAATCAGTTATCAGTTTCACAAGGGCGAACACGCAGGTTCGCCCCTACAGTGACGATATTTTGTAGGGGCAAACCACCGCGAATGCCCTTAAAATTTACTCCACCTTAAAACCACTAACCCCACCATCCATTGTTCAGGGTGCGCCAACAAATCAACAGTGATATTAGCGACTCCATTGCCATCGTCATCCAATAGTTAGCCATTTTTTGATTGATTTTCCAAATGCTTGAGTAGGGCAATCATATTAA
>JAOZMR010000239.1 GCA_029934215.1 Pontiellaceae bacterium
CGACAATTTGTTTTATAGGGGTGCCGAGATGACCAGTTTTGGTAATTTTGGTAGGACGAAATTGGTAATTCTTTTTTTAATTAGGGATTAGCAAACTTAATTCATGCAAAAAAATAAAGGTAAACATGCTTAAAAAAAGCAACAACAGCACCATTAGTTGCTTGCGTGAATTTGGGCAATGGTTATTCGTGAGCTTAATAGTTCTAGTGTTATTCAGTGCTTTTCCAATTGTTGGAAGTGCTGATGATAATATGGATAATCCTTGTCAAAATCCGACTTTAATATCGGCAAGTAGTGGTAATTGGAATGATGCTATTTGGCAAGATGTGAATAATCTTAATTCTGCGTTAAAAACTGTACAAGTTGGTGATAACGTTAAAATTCTTCATGAACATAAAATTGTCGCCCAAGATATTAATCTAGGCACTGGTAATATTTGTAATGAAGGCATTATAACTAGCTTAGATAATGTTGATGCTAACACCAATGATATAACTATCAAGGCAAATTACATCTACAATAAATATCGTATTATTAGTAAGAATGGTGTACATGGTGATTGTGCTAAACCTGCTGGCAATGGAGCTAATATAACTATAATTGCGAAGAAGTTTATCAGTGAAACGACAGAAGTTTATGAAGCTGTAATTGAAACTGGCAATGGTGGTAATGATCCAGAATGGGCTAACGGTTCTTGTCCATTATCGACTTGTGGTACAGGAGAACAAATTGCAGGTAATGGTGGTTTTATCAATATAATTGCTGATAATTTGGAAAATAATAGTTTTATGATTACAGGCAATGGTGGTTATGCACAAGCTACAAGTAGTACAGCTATGGCTGGTAATGGTGGTACATTAAGCATTCAAACCTCTGCTAATTCTAAATCTAGGGGAATTTTAGTTAGTGGCAATGGTAATAAGGCTCATAATTGTACAACGAGAACAGTTATTAGTGCTAAAATTGGTGATATAATTATTAGTGATATAAATTGCAAATGGATAAAGCGGAGATGGTGGTTCCACCCCTCCATTTTTTGTCAAAAGACTTACAAAACTGTTCACGACACAAACAACGGTATATTTAGTAAAGGTGGTGAATTAGATTTACCCTCTTTATTAGAAATTTCAGGTGGTGGTAAAGTTCAAGGTTTTTCTTGGGAATAATCACCATTTTTAATGATGCAAATCTTAAGGAAGTAAAATTGAGTCGTCTTTGCACAGTCATTGGAAATCTTCCTCGGATTTTTGGTGGAGTCGGGTGGCAAAGTTTGTTGGATTTGACCGACGATGTTTGATGAGGATTTGCCGGTAATGTCAGTTTCGGTTAATCGGTAGGAGAAATTGGTAATTCTACATTTTAATTATGGATTAGCAATTTCATTTAACTTTTCTTGACTATGAGGAAATATATGATGGCTTCGTCTTTACGGAGTGAACGTGTTCCTATACGGGACGCTAATTTGGTACCACCCAGGCGGTGGCAAAACAAAACCCTAGCACGGGCAATTGCTGTGGCATTGCTTGCGGGTGGTGCTTTACCGGCAACTAGTTTTGCTGGTAGTATTTCTGGGTATAAGTTTTTGGACACCTTTGATACTGGTAATGGTGTGATTGCGAATGGTGTGAGAGACGATCAAGATGAACTTCTTGAAAATCACATGATTATCTTGAAACAAAATGGACGTAAGTTAACGAATCAACTTACAGACGATAATGGATATTATTCATTTCCAAATCTTAGCGATGGAAAATATCAAGTATCGATAAATGTTGTTAAAGGAGCTTGTTCAACAGCACCAAAAGTAGATGAGAATTCTGCTCATAGTAGAAATATTGACTATGACATCACCATTAAAAATGGTCAAAACCGTCAAGTAGATATTGGTATTGCAGATTGTGGTGTTATTCAGCCTAGTGTTACACCAGAACAAGCATGTGCTAATCCTTCTGTTATTTCAGTAAGTAGTGGTAAATGGGGTGAAGTAGATACATGGTCAACTACTACATGGCCAATCACTAGTAGACTTCCTAGTGCTGGTGATAGAGTAAAAGTTAACAATGTACACACTGTCACAATGCTACCAGAAAGTGTTAACTTGGGAACTGGTAGTCTTTGTAATGAAGGAACAATTACAAGTGGCAACAATACACATCAACATGGAACTTCTGATATTGAAATACACTCGCGTGTGATTAACAACAGAGGCAAAATAACAGGTAAACATGGTGTAAACGGTAATTGTTCTGTTCGTGGTGTTTCTGCAAGTAGTATAATGCTATTTGCAAGTAGTATTTTTGTGAATGAAACGACAGATGCGAGTAATGAAGCCCTGATATCAACCGGTAATGGTGGAACTAGCTATACTGGTGGTGTTTGTCCTGAGGGTCGGAATGTTCATGCTGGTTCTGGTGGCGGGATAGAAATTAAAGCTGGTATTATTAGAAACTATTCCAATATTTCTGCCGGAGATGGTGGTAATGCAGGAATCTCACGTCATGCTTTCGCCTATGCTGGAGAAGGTGGTTATATTGTAGTCAGTAGCGATAATGTTAATGATTCAGTAAATACTGGAGATATTTTAACTGGGCATGGTGGTTGGAGTAAAGGTTATCTAACAGGTACTAGCTACTCTACTGGTGGGAATGTCATTGTAAATTTAGGTGATTTCAATGGCGAAATTGTAGGTGCTCCTGGCAGTGTCATGTACGGTGATCCAATTAACCTAAGGCTTGGTGAAAATCTCAAAATAAGAGATTTTGAAAGTGTTAATTTGTACACTGACGAAGGTGGAACTATAGATTTCACCAAAGTGAATGAAAATACATTTTCAAATGTTAAAGTCATCAGTATCGCAACTAAATCCTTAAATGGTGAAGGTGGCAATATTGATTTACGTGGAATTAGTAGCAAAATATTTAAAGCTGCTGAGAAAGTTGAAATCTTTGCTGATAATATTCAGTTAGATGCTGGTGTTGATATTAGAGATTTAATCGAAGCTCCAGAAGTTGTAGTAGAAAAAGGTAAATTAATTTACCATGTACAACTGAGTTCCGACCGACAAATAGTCGGTGAACCTAGTTCTACAGTGACTATTCCAATAAATGTATTTAATGCTAGTCCAAAAGATGATAGCTATACATTTGTAGTAACTGATTCTGAAGGTTGGACTTTGGGAACTATAGCGGAAGTTGCAGTTAAAGGTTTACAGCAAGCGACAGTCAAGTTAGATGTCACTTTGTCTAGTGAACGTGCAGCGACTAATGAAATTACGATTACCGCTACATCAAAAGCCAAATCAGATGTCACTTCAGAAACTAAAATCCATGCTATGGTAAATGCTGGCGAAGATAGCGATGGGGATGGACATCCTGATGTGTTAGATCAATTCCCAGATAATGCTGATGAATGGTTAGATACTGATGGTGATGGTGAAGGCGATAATGCTGATACCGATGATGACAATGATGGTATGCTTGATACTTGGGAAAACCAGTATGAAGGGTTAGTTTCTGTCATCGATGATGCCAATGATGATCTTGATGAAGATGGTTTCTCAAATCTTGAAGAAAATCAGGCTGATACAAATCCTGACGATCCAGATTCTAAACCTGTAGTAGAACCTGAAAATGTACCACCAACTGCGGCTCTTGCGATTACGCCAGAAACAGGCGTAGCCCCACTTACCATTGCTTTAGATGGTAGTGCTTCCAGCGATACTGACGGTACGATTGCCAGCCACGTATGGACAGCATCTAATGGACAAACTGCAAATGGGCAAACTGCTGAATTGACATTTAGCGAAGCGGGAGATTATACGATCACCCTTGAAGTGACCGATAACAACGATGCGACAAATTCGGCAACGAAGAATGTGAAAGTAAATGTGAAAGTAGAAGCTGCCGCAAATTATGTTGCCTCCGGTACCATCCGCGACAAAGCTGGCAATCCAGTTGCAGGTGTCACAGTACAAATCGGCGATAAAACCGTTGTCACCAATGAAGCAGGTTATTGGGAAAGCCCCGGCTTGCCAGAAGGCGATGACTATATCGCTACCGCCAGCAAAGATGGCTACACCTTCGCACCCATCGAGTTTGCGCTTGGTAATGAAGTGTTCACTCATGAAGTGGTTATGAAGCCCTTATCCGCCCTTAACGTAAAAGTTGACGCGGAACCAACTGCTCCAAAACAAGGTGAAAACATAACCTTTATTGCCACCGTTACCAATGGGGGT